>LBOA01000053.1 GCA_000989195.1 candidate division TM6 bacterium GW2011_GWF2_30_66 | reverse complement strand
GAAAAAAAAAAAAATGTTAAGAGAAACCGCCGTATACGGTGAGTACGTACGGTGGTGTGGGAGGTCGAAAGTGAGAAATCTCACTTTCTCCTACCCGATTCTAATTCAAGTAATGTATTAGTTTTCTATGTCGGCATCGATAGGCTCTTCTTGGCCTTCTTTTTTGCTAGAGTCTTGTTCGGCTTGTTTTTCGCCAGATTCTGATGTAGTTGTTTGCTGAGCTTCTTGAGCTTGTTTTTGTAAGATTTCATAAATTTTGTGAGATGCTGCTGCAAGTTCTTCTGTAGATTTTTCTAGTTGGGCGGCATCGTTTTCATGATCTTTTAGATCTTTTTTTGCTTTTTCTATGGCAGCTTCTAAAGTTGTAATGTCTTGCTCGCCAAGTTTTTCTTTGTTTTCTTTTACAGCTTTTTCAACACCTATAATTGTGCTGTCAAGTCTGTTTCTTTTTTCTACAAGCTCTTTTGTTTTTTTATCTTCCAGCTCATGCTCTTTTGCATCTTGCACCATTTTTTCAATTTCTTTGTCAGAAAGACCGCTGCTGTCTGTTATTGTGATTTTTGTTTCTTTTCCAGAAGCTTTGTCTTTTGCGAGTACATTTACGATGCCGTTTGCATCAATATCAAATGAAACTTCGATTTGAGGTACGCCGCGAGGTGCTGGTGGGATTCCATCAAGTCTAAATTGTCCAAGAAGCTTATTATGTTGAGCTATTTCGCGCTCACCCTGAAATACGCGTATATCAACGGCAGATTGATTGTCTTCTGCTGTAGAGAATACTTGAGATTTTCTTGTTGGTATAGTTGTGTTGCGCTCAATTAATTTTGTCATAACGCCACCCAATGTCTCAATTCCCAACGAAAGTGGTGTTACGTCTAACAATAAAACATCTGTTACGTCGCCTGCAAGTACGCCGCCTTGTATTGCTGCGCCATCTGCTACAACTTCATCTGGATTTACAGATTTACAAGGCTCTTTTTTAAAGAAATTTTTTACTAGTTCTTGAACTTTTGGAATACGTGTTGAACCGCCAACTAAAATAACTTCTTTAAGATCGTTAACATTTATTTTTGCATCGGCTATGGCTTTTTTGCAAGGCTCTAATAATCTGTCAAAAATATCGCTACAAAGGCTCTCTAGCTTTGCTCTTGATATTTTCATGTTAAAATGCTTTGGTCCGGATGCATCTGCAGTTATGTATGGCAAATTAATTTCTGTTTCAGCAAGCGTAGACAATTCTTTTTTTGCTTTTTCTGCAGCTTCCTTTAATCTTTGTAGAGCCATTTTGTCGCTGTGAAGGTCGATTCCTTGTTCTTTTTTAAATTCGGCAGCCAAAAATTCTATTAATTTGTTGTCTATGTCGTCACCACCAAGGTTTGTATCGCCATTTGTGGATTTTACTTCTACTACGCCATCGTGAACTTCTAAGACGGATATGTCAAATGTTCCGCCACCAAAATCGAATACAGCTATTAATCCTGATGTTTTTTTATCAAAACCATAAGCAAGTGCTGCTGCTGTTGGCTCGTTTATTATTCTTTTTACATCTAAGCCAGCAATTTTACCAGCATTTTTTGTTGCTTGTCTTTGTGCATCGTCGAAATATGCAGGGACTGTTATAACAGCTGAATCAATTTTTTCGCCCAAAAAATCTTCTGCTGTTTGTTTTAATTGGCTTAAAATTGCTGCCGCTATTTCTTCTGGAGATATTTCTTTGCCGTTTATCTCAATTGCTATATCGCCATTGCTTTTTTTTATTGTTTTATAAGGGAAGTGTTTTAATTCTGCTTGCATGTCATCGTACTTTTTCCCGATAAATCTTTTTGCAGAATAAACTGTATTTTCTGGATTTGTTATTGCTTGTCTTTTTGCCAAGACCCCAACAAGTCTGTTTCCATCTTTTGTAAATGCTACCATTGATGGGGTAGTGTTTCCGCCATCTTTATTTGGTATAATTTTTGCAACGCCACCCTCCATGAAGGACATTGCTGAGTTGGTTGTTCCTAAATCTATTCCTATAATTTTTGCCATAAATAGTACCTCACTGTTATAAGAAAATTAATAATTCCTACTAATTAAGCTATTGTTGCATGAGCAAGCTTAAGTTTATATAATAAATATTACATTATGGCTGTAAACCTGTCAACAATTTACTAAAAAAAGTTTAGTGAGTTGCACTAAGATTTTGTAATTTGTAATCGTAAGATTTATTTTAGGCTTTTTTCTTTGAGACGCAAGAAGTGACCTAATATTAAGCATTATAAAGCTCTTGCGTCGCATAATTCCAGGGATAAAGCTTCGACGTGATTTTTTTATGAAATTTATGACAGTTTTATGATTTAATTTAATTGCCGCGTCGTATAATTTAAGCTTTTTGCTTTTGCAGGGCATTATTTTGGTTATTTATTAATTGTTTTCCGTGGCGGCGTTTGTCCGAATGGCGCATGATTTTTCCCGGTTTTGTATGAAAAAACCCTTATTTCAGACTCCGTCTGCCCCACCCAGCCACTATTTGCATGTAGAGAGGGCTTTCGAAGTGGGCAAAGGCAGGGGCCTTTGGAGGGCAGTCTTTGGGTCGCGGTGCTCCCCGAGACTGCCTGGGGTGTGGGGGAACTTTGGAGTTGGCGTGTAGTGTTGGCTTCGATGGGTGGACTGTGTGTGTTGACTTCGTCTGTTTTGCTAAAATTGTATATTGCTTTGAGATTATTTTGATTTGTAATTAAGTATATTTGGTATTTTAGTATATATACTTTATTTATATATATACATGTATTATATATTATGTATTGTATGTGCAAAATTTTATAATTAATAAGAATTAATAAGAATTAATAGGAATGGGGAACCATGATTTATTTCTTAAAATGGTAAAGAAAAGATCTGCTAGTATGAACTTTGTCTAACGTAGAAGCTTGAAATGAAATTTAAAAAGAATTAATTGAACTAATTATTGAACTAATTGAGGAATAAAACAAGTAATAAGAGAAAAAGAACATATATGTATATAATATGTATAAAGTAAATGTATAAAGTATTAGTGTATATAGTGCATGTATAATAAAAGTATATATACATATACATGTAAATAAGTAATAAAAGAATAATAAAAATAATAAAAACATAAATGAATTTTAAGAGTAGTGTTTGTAAATATAATATTAGATATAATAGATATAAGTATAATAGATTATTTAATAGATGATTTAGACGTAGATTAAATAAGAACAAGAATAAGAATTAAAATAAGAATAGTAGAAAGAATAAGAGTTAAATTAGGTATAATGTATATATACTATATGATGTAATACACACACATAAATTAACCATTAATAAAAGAAACAGAAACTAAAATAGTAGGTAAAATAATAAATTTAGTTGAAATAATAGGTGCGGTGTTTTAATCACGAACCAATTGTACGTCATGCCCACAGATTAAGTTTTTTGAACCAGAGTACGTGATTTTTTTTAAATTTAAAAAGTATTTTAAAAATTCGAAAAATTTTTGTTTCACAAATAAAAACTTTAAAAACTTCCAGTTTTTGCAACAAAATTTTCTTGATCAAAATATTATTATTTTTTAGAAAATCAAACTTGTTTTTTATAAAAATAAAAAATTAAAATTTCCATAAAAGGGTAAAAAGGGGCCCCGCGCAACTTTGAGCATCTTTTTCTGCGATCAATATCTTGCGCTCTTTTACAATATAAAAAATTATACTAATAAATTATTATTAACAAATAAAAAATCTGCTCGACTAAGAAATATGCTTTAATGTACATTCGTTGCGCACGTGCGTTTACAATAGAAAAGGCCCCGCTTTTTATCGCAAGGCCAATTATTTTTATTATTTCTATAAATTTCTAATATATTTTATTATTATGCAAATCGAATCGTAGCATCAGTAAGATTCCTATCTTTAAGTGTAGCATTACTTTTTGATGCTAGAGCGTTCTTTTAGCAACTTTAGTATTTCTGGCTTACCTTGCGCTTTGTTTAACGATTTTTGGTCAACATCAGCGCCACTGGCAAGTAACAATGTAACTAATTCTAGGTTATTAATATAGCAAGCCCAATTAAGTGGGGTCCAGCCATAATTATCAGCTATATTGACAGATTTTTCAGCGCCCTTATCAAGTAACAATTTAACTATCTCTAGATAAATTTATCAACTTTATTGATAGATTCTTTAGCGCCATTGGCAAGTAACAATGTAACTATCTCTAGGTTATTATTACAGCAAGCACAACAAAGTGGGGTCAAGCCAAATAATTTATCAACTTTATTGATAGATTCTTTAGCGCCATTGGCAAGTAACAATGTAACTAATTCTAGGTTATTATTACCGCAAGCACAATGAAGTGGGGTCAAGCCAAATAAAATTTATCAACTTTATTGATAGATTCTTTAGCGCCATTGGCAAGTAACAATGTAACTATCTCTAGGTTATTATTACAGCAAGCACAACAAAGTGGGGTCCCGCCATCTTTATCAGCTTTATTGACAGATTTTTCAGCGCCCTTATCAAGTAACAATTTAACTATCTCTGGATAATTCTTATAGCAAGCCCAATAAAGTGGGGTCCTGCCATCTTTATCAGCTTTATTGACATCAAAACTTTTGTCTTTCAATATTTCTTCTGCCCTTTTGATATCTTTTTTTTCAATTGCTTGAAAAATGTCCATACCAAACGAGAGCGAGCTGCAACTTAGAGCCGCTACTGCGATTAGTGATAAGGCATATTTACTTATCTTATTTGTTTTTACTTGATTCATAAAAAACCTTCCATTAAAAACGGTTACTAATATAAAATTCACATCCATGCTTATATTTTACCGCAATCATGCAGTTTGTCAACAAAACGTTTAAATTGCCAGAAGTGCGGGGGTTGTTTTTTTTGGGGGTGCTATCGCAAGGCCTCTTTATTTGTAGCTTTACACAAGAATTTAAATTAATTCTTATTCATCTGTTTTTCTTCTTTTATTAAGATTATCGTTGTCATTTTCCTCTTCTTCTTCTCTTTTTCTCTTTTCTATGAGTTTTTTAAATTCTCCTGGTGATACTTGAAATTCTGTTACTTTATTATCGTCTTGGTATTTAAACTCTACATTTCCAAATTTCTTAATTTTCTTTCCTTTATTTTGTTCCAATTGCCAGGAAAGCTTTTTTTCTAATTTATTAAGAATTATTTTTTTGCGTGTTTCATTTAATTCATCTACAAAGGCGAGCAGCTTTTTGTTATTTTCCGCATCATTTTCGCCTTTGGAAGCTCAAAATATTCACCAGTTTTTATATTTTTATCATAATTTTGCACCAAAGTTAGCAACTCTAGTATTTCTGGTTTATCTTGTGCTGCGTTTAACGACTTTTGGTCAACATCAGCGCCACTGGCAAGTAACAATTTAACTATCTCTAGATTATTATTATAGCAAGCCAAATGAAGTGGGGTCCAGCCATTATTATCACTTTTATTAACAGATTCTTGAGCGCCATGATCAAGTAACAATTTAACTATATCTATATTATTATTACTGCAAGCGACAGAAAATGGGGTATGGCCAAATTTATTATGAGCTATATTAACATCAGCGCCATACTTAAGTAACAATGTAACTATCTCTAGATTTTCATTCTGGCAAGCAAAATGAAGTAGGGTATTGCCAAATTTACCGACATTAGCATCAGCGCCTTTATTGAGTAACAATGTAATTATATCTAGATTGCTATTATTACTATCGCTATTATTACTGAAAGCCAAAAAAAGTGGGGTATTGCCATCATCATCAGCTTTATTAACATCAAAACTTGTGTCTTTCAGTATTTCTGTTACTCTTTTGTGATCATTTTTTTTAATTGCCTCAAAAATGTTCCTGCCAATAAGAATTATTTTTTTGCGTGTTTCATTTAATTCATCCATAAAGGCGAGCAGCTTTTTGTTATTTTCCGCATCATTTTCGTCGCCTTTGGAAGCTCAAAATATTCACCAGTTTTTATATTTTTATCATAATTTTGCACCAAAGTTAGCAACTCTAGTATTTCTGGTTTATCTTGTGCTGCGTCTAACGACTTTTGGTCAACATCAGCGCCACTTTTAAGTAACAATTTAACTATCTCTAGATTATTATTATAGCAAGCCCAAAAAAGTGGGGTCCAGCCATAATTATTAGCTTTATTGATAGATTCTTTAGCGCCATGAACAAGTAACAATTTAACTATCTCTAGATTATTATTCGCGCAAGCCCAATTAAGTGGGGTCATGCCATCATTATCAGCTTTATTAACATCAGCGCCAAAGGCAAGTAATAATTCAACATTCTTTGGGTTATCCCTCTCGCAGGCCGCAAAAAGTGGGGTATAACCAGAATTATTAGCTTTGTTTATAGATTCTTTAGCGCTATAATTAAGTAACAACTTTAATGTTTTTTCGTTTATATTTTGATTATTGCAAGCCCAAAGAAGTATGGTTTCGTCAGGGTTGCTAGATTTATTAGCAGATTCTTTAAAGCCACCATTGGCAAGTAATGATTTAACTAATGATTCAACTATTGCTAAATTATTATTCTCGCAAGCTATATGAAGTGGGGTCTTGTTATCAGAATTAACTTTATTAACAGATTCTATAGCGCCATTTTCAAGTAACAATTTAACCATATCTTTATTATTATTATTGCAAGCTACATGAAGTGGGGTGTTGTCGTGTAAATCAGGTGTATTAACAGATTTTTTATCGCCTTTTTTAAGTAACAATTCAACTATATTTTTATTATTTTTTTCGCAAGCTAAATAAAGTGGGGTAAAGCCAGCTTTATCTTCTTTATCTATATATCCTTTATTGCAATGAGGAATTAACGATTTAACTATTTCTATATTTGCATTATTTTTATTGCAAATGACATGAAGAGGGGTTCTGACTAAAAAATCATTAGTTATGTTGACAGATTTTTTAGCGCCACTTTTAAGCAACAATGTAACTATATCTAGATTATTATTATCGCAAGCCCAATGAAGTGGGGTATTGCCATCATTATCAGCTTTATTAACATCAAAACCTTCGTATTTTAATATTTCTTTTACTCTTTTGTGATCATTTTTATTAATAGCGGCAAAAATGTTTATGCCAAACGAGAGTGAGCTACAACTTAGAGTCGCTACTGCGATTAGTGATAAGGCGTAGCTGCTTATCTTATTTGTTTTTACTTGATTCATAAAAAACCCTCTTGGTTAAATATTTGTTAAAAATATACTAACTTTTCCCTTTAATTTAATTCTGTATGTGCTCAATAAGTCTTGGTAAAAAATATAAAATTTGATCGTCATAAAGATAAATCTAGACATATTTTCAATGCTTTGGTATTATTCATTGCATG
>LBOA01000052.1 GCA_000989195.1 candidate division TM6 bacterium GW2011_GWF2_30_66 | reverse complement strand
TACTTTGTTAGTGTTTTTTCTGCTATTGTTATCTATATGCTAGAAAAACATGAAAATATAGGCTTTTTTGCAGCGTTAATTTCCTGATTCACATATAATGTTGGGCATTAGGTATAAAAATTTTATTTGATTTTAGTTCAAAAAATTAGCAACAAAAAAGCGAGTGGTTATAAATTAATATAATTCACTCGCTTTTTTTATTTCTAAGCTAATTTATTTGTAAATTACTTACAAGTAAATCAAGAAGAAATGGTAATATTCAAGAATACTTGAACCATTTACGCCATAACTCTTAGGGATTTGCCCTTCGAATTTTTAGCGTAGGATGGATTAGTATCTATCTCTTGAACCGCCAATCCGCCGCCATTACCGCCTCTGCTGCCGCCGAAACCGCCGCTGCGTGGTCTTTCTTCTCTTTCTCTTGCTTCGTTAACTGTTAATGCGCGTCCTTCTAACTCAGAACCATTAAGTTCTTCGATAGCTCTTTGTCCGTCTTCTTTTGATTGCATTTCAACAAAACCAAAACCTCTTGGAGATCCTGTGAATTTGTCTGTAATTATTTTTACAGATTTTACAGGTCCGATTTTTTCAAAAAATTCTCTTAATGTGTCTTCTGTTGATGAATGAGGGATATTTCCTACATATAAATTCATGTTTTTTTCTCTTCTAAAAAAGTATTAAAAATATAACAAAACTCTTATTAAATTAAGATACTAAAAATTAGTATCTATCTCTGATTACCGCCTCTGCTGCCGCCGAAACCGCCGCTGCGTGGTCTTTCTTCTCTTTCTCTTGCTTCGTTAACTGTTAATGCGCGTCCTTCTAGCTCATAACCGTTAAGTTCTTCTATAGCTTTTTGTGAATCTTCTGTTGTTTTCATTTGGACAAAGCCAAAACCTCTTGGAGATCCTGTAAACTTATCTGTGATTATTTTTACAGATACAACAGCTCCAATTGTTTCAAATAATGCTCTTACTGTGTCTTCTGTTGCTGAGTGGGAAATATTTCCTACATATATATTCATAAATTTCTCTTCTAACTAAAATATTAAAATAAAACGAAACTCTTATTAATTTAAAATACTAAAAATTAGTATCTATCTCTATTGCCACCGAAACCACCTCTGTTTCCACCATTACCGCCTCTGCTGCCGCCGAAACCGCCGCTGCGTGGTCTTTCTTCTCTTTCTCTTGCTTCGTTAACTGTTAATGCGCGTCCTTCTAGCTCATAACCATTAAGTTCTTCGATAGCTTTTTTTGAATCTTCTGTGTTTTGCATTTGTACAAAACCAAAACCTCTTGGAGATCCTGTAAATTTATCTGTAATAAGTTTAACTGACTCAACAGGTCCGATTTTTTCAAATAATTCTCTTACTGTATCTTCTGTTGATGAATGGGAAATATTTCCGACATATATATTCATAAATTTCTCTTTTTAAATAAATAATTAAAATCATACTTAAATATTGTAGTGAAAAAATATTTTTTTACTACAATTTATATAAAAAATAAATGTTGTTATTGTTTATTATTAGTATCTATCTCTGCTGCCACCGCCTCTATTGCTGCTAAAACCACCTCTGTTGTTATTGTATCCGCCAGTTCTTGGCCTTGCGCCTTCTTCTTTTTCTCTGGCTTCGTTTACAACGAGTTTACGGCCTTCTAGTTCGTATCCATTTAATTCTGAAATTGCTTTTTGCGCATCTTCTGTTGTTTCCATTTGAACAAATCCAAATCCCCTTGGCATTCCTGTAAATTTATCTGTAATTATTTTTACAGATACAACAGGTCCAATCTTTTCAAATAATTCTCTTAAAGTCTCTTCACTTGCGGAGTGGGAAATGTTCCCTACATACATATTCATTAATTTAGCTCACTTGAATAAATAATTAAAAATAAAACAATCTCTTTATGTTTCCAGCTTCTTGGTTTAATAAGCGGTAGTACCCTTTCGAAAAAAATAACAACATATTTTATAATAGTCTGGTATTTATGTTACCACATGTATATAAAATTTGCAATGTAAAATCCTACTTTTTCCTCCAATCTAGGCGTTATTTTTATTTTTTGGCCAAATTACAGGATAAAAATTGATTTTATTGGTTTTGTAGAAAAACTCTAGTAACTTATAGACTATTGTTATAGTACACGCTGTATTAATTGGCTCGTAATAAAATTAAAAATTTTTTTGTTTTATGAGAATTTCTTTATAAGGTGTATGCTGATGGTGGCAAAAGAGTTATGTTGACTTAATAAGCACGATTTAGAAGTCTTAAGAGGTGGGTTTGGTATAAATAATATCGTTATATCTTTAACTTGCGCTGTTTATGGATTTTTGGGGGATATTACGCAAGATGGTTTTAATAGTATTTGCAAATTAAAAAGTTGAATGGTTATGATTTTGGTATCTACAATTGTTGACTTGTCTGGCCTTTATTATTCCAAAGAGATTGCATTTTATTTTGTTATAGCGGGCGAATATTTGGGTTTTGATTTGCAGTAAATTTATAAAGGTTTAAACTAGGTTGAGTGTATATTAAATATTTAGTTACTTGGTTAAGTGTGAAAATTTTTTGAAAGAATTATTATGTTTATGAAAAAAAGTTTTATTAACAAAAAGTTTTTAAAAATATTAATTTTGGTTGGTCTTACTTTTAATGTTGTAAATTTGAATGCATCTTTGGTAAAAAGTATAATTGATGCGCCAAAAAATGCGTTATTTGGTGTTGTTGATTTTGTAAAAGAGATTCCTGTTGAGTTACTAATTGTTTCGGCTGCAATGTTTGCTGCTACGGCTTTAGTGATTAAGGTTAAGTTGGACAGAGATAAAGAAAAAGCTTTGTGTAGCAAGCAAATAATGGAGAATTGTTTGCTTTGTGGAAAATCCAACGAAGATTGCCAATGCAATTTGCTTCAAAAAGTAAATTATGTCTTTTTAAGATATGGGCTGCATGAAACGATAAGATATTATAATGGTTGGTATAAAGGTCGAGATTCTAATTGGTTAGAAAAAAGAATAAAATCTGTGATTTTAAAAATTAATGATATTAATATGAAATTTGTTATAGAAAATAATGTTTTGTCGTTGCTTCATATTGCGTGTTTACATGGACACGAGCCGATTATAAAATGGTTGGTTGAAGATATGTTTGTTGATGTTAATGTTTTTGATAGTAATGGATTTTCAGCAAGTCAGATGCTTAAGTTTGCAGCATCTAATTATAGAAAAATTGGGACTGTTGTTGGTGAGAAACTTGATAGTTTTAATAATATTTTTAGAGCTGAAATTGATTCATTGTTATTAGATAAAAAGTTGGAATTGCAGCAAAAGCTTTTGGATTCTATAAATAGTTTTATTGTGATTATCGAAAGACATAATAAAGATAAAAAAAATTCTATTATATATTCTTCTGTAAAATCAAAGTTTAAATATATAACTAAGCTTATAAAAAGCAAGGAGACTCCAGGTTTTGCGAAACAGTTGGTTTTGCCAGATTTGATTTCAATTCATGAAGTTTATCCAGAAATTGTTAGTTTTGAAGATATAAAATATTTTTACAAATATGTGGCTTTTAATTATACATTTTTAAATGATGAACGATTTGCAAAAGCTGTTGAATTTGCAAAAATTAAAGAGATAAAAGATATTTGCGCTAGAACTGTAGATCAAGCACGTGAGGTTTATAAAGAAGAGAATAAAGGTCTCAAGTTTACTAATTATACAGATTTTTATGAAAATTCGGCAAATACTACATATTTTTATGAAACTGTTACTTACACGTATTATTAATTTTATGATGCCAAGATATTTACTTGTGACTTAATTTGAAAATTATTTTTGATAATAAAAAAGGCCTTGCATAGATTATTAGTTTTATGCAGGGCCTTTTAATTTTATTGTTTGGTTTTATTTATTTTTATGTAAAATAAACTTTATCATTCTTAATTCCGTCAAAGCCAATTAATCTCATTATATTTATTGCAATTTTAGGTTCAAGTCTCTCATTTCCCATCACATTAGCTAAATTTTTTGTTTTTAGATCGTTTAAAATAAAATATGTATTTTTTAATGTCGAGAGAAGTCTTTTGTTGTTTGATTGCGCATAAGATAATATTTTTTTTGTTTCTTTTTTTAGTTGTTTTTCTGTTAGTGTTTTTGGGACAGGGTATGATTGAGAGGTGTACATGTCCATAAGAAGATTAAATGGAATATTTTTATCTTTTTCAAAAATTAGTGAAGCTAAAAAAAATGATCTATCGAATTTGTCTCTTAAATCATTTTTTTTAGCGAAGACAAAAATATCTTTAAATTCTTGATCTTCGAAAAATCTATTATTGAAAGGTATTTGATTAATTAGCTCCATTTTTTTTGTTGGATTTTTAATATTTTTAAATAATTTTTGAAGTGCTGTTTGTTTGTCGTATGAAGGAGTTTTTTCATCGTAAATTAACTCAATAATTCGTTTTTTTAGTTTTTTTGGATTATTGCGTATTTTATAGTTTATGGATTTATAAAAGTCGCCAGATAATATGTCATCAATATTTCGATGTGCGATGTAAAATTCATTATTATGATCAGATGCAGTTTTACATAATTTTTCAAAATTAGAGCCATGATCTGATAAAAATTTCAAATGTTTGGTTTTTAAGGGATGGTAACTGTCTTTTGGGGTGGGTATTTCTCCTTTATTATTTTGTTCATTAACGTTTGCTCCTTTTTCGACTAAAATTTTTATAATTTTAGTTTTTTTGGTTTTACATGCTATATGTAATGGAGTATTTCCGAGATTGTTTTTTACGTGAATATTTGCACCCATTTCTATTAAATATAAAGCGACTTTTTTTTGTTTGTAGAAAAGTGATGTATGTAAGGGAGTATGTTTTCTGTCGTCTTTTTCTTCGATATGAGCTTTATTTTTCAAAAGAAATTTTACAATTTTAAGTTGTCCTGTAATGCATGCCATATGTAGAGGCGTAAGGTCGTAATTGTTCTTGGCTTCAATGTTGAAATTATTTTTTACAAGACGCTCAACAGTTTCGAAATCTCCATTTTTGCATGCGCGATGCAAGTCGGTGTCGCCAGACACATCTTCTTCTGGTTCTGTTTTTTCGGTGGATTTTTTTATGTGGAGATTGTTTGTTGAGGTTTTTATTTCAGTTTGTTTTGTGTCTTTTTCATGACATATATGTTTTTCTAAACATTTAATTTCTGTTGGTAGTTTATCTTCTTTTAGAACAGGCATGCAATCATTTAGTGTGAATTCTTTTTTTGTATCTTCGTATTTACTTATAAATAATTGTTTTGTGTATGTCTTTGTGTCTGTGTCTGTGCCTATTTTTTCATAAATTTTTGGTGTGCACGCTTCTGGTGTAACAAATGTGTTTTGAATTTCATTTTTTTGTGTAAATTTTTTGAAATAATTTTTGAAGAATTTAACTATTTTTTTTGGCATTAATAGAGTTTTAGCGAAGTAGCTGTTACGTTGATTATTATTATTTACTTTAATAAAAAAATCGATCATTATAACTACTGCGATTATTGCAGAAACAGTTGCAATAATCTTTTTATAATTTTTTTGGGGGATTTCTTTTAATTCGTCTTTAAATAATACCCCTAATGTATCTAAAAATTTAATTGTCATTATTATTGTCAATATAGATAATCCTGCCCATGCAGCATAATTGATTTTTCTTTTTGATTTTGTGTGTTTTTATTGTTTTTTATTTGCTCACGACTTTTTGATTGTTGGCTTTCTTTGTTATCGTTATCATTTTGAGCTTGCAACGTGTTATTGTTTTTTAGATTATGAGTATTTTGTGTTGTTTGATTATCGATAGAATATATTGGAGTTATGTTTAAAAATGTTGCAAATAATATAATTAGACTTATTATTTTTGATTTTTTTATAATTTTCATATTTTGTTTTCGAGTTATATTATTTGCCTTGTAAATTTTAATTTTATTAAATTTTTATACTTAGAGCTTATCCGAAAATTCCAGCCATCTTATAAAGCCTTAAAGAACAAGCAAGATGCAAAAAGCTATCATAAGATTTTCTTTTTTTAGCCCAAC
>LBOA01000051.1 GCA_000989195.1 candidate division TM6 bacterium GW2011_GWF2_30_66 | reverse complement strand
AGTATCTGAGGACGTCATTGACAAATCTAAATAAATTACAGGGTGAACTGGCCAGCAGTAGTCTGTATTTTCATCAATCCATAATCCCTTAAAAAGATCACGATTACCAGAAAAAAGCTCGCAAAGGGTCGAACATAAAAGCGATTTGCCAAAGCGACGTGGACGCGAGAAAAATATATAATATCCCTGAATCAATTCATAAATATACTTTGTCTTATCTACGTAAACACAGCCATCTTCAATAAGCGTTGAAAATGCTTGTAAACCTATTGGAAGCTTCTTCATATAATCACCCATACAACAAAAAGTAATTCAAAATTTTTACTACTATTTTTGCCCTCCTTATGGGGCAACCCGACCGAAGCCGTAGGCGAAGACGGGTTTATTTTAAATTTTCCTATTAAACCAAAACCCCTTTTATTCAACTATTTATGTAAAGATTAACAATATCGAGCTTTATATACAACTTTTTTTACATAACACTTAAAATATTAATTTACAAATATTTTTATAGCCTGTGAAATTAATTTTTTAATATTATAAAGCTTTTATTATTTATCACTAAAGAAATTATTGCTTATAATTACAAAATGTTTATATTTATACATTAAATAAATTCTTATAATATGGCTTTTTTATCAAAAAGCCCTAAACAAATAGGTCCATTATGAATAAAACTAAATTATTTATACTAATAGCTGTTATTTCGATGTTAAGCATAAACAATACATCCCGTTCTATGCTACTGACATCACTAAAAAATATTATTAGCCTAAGAAAAGATAATTCAATTAAAAATACAAATTTAAAAATAAACATATCAGAAGCTATTCTAAATCCAAATTCAAAAACTATTACCCAAAACCCAAAAAAGAAAATCCTAGAAAAAATTGTAGAAAAAGAAAAACTCAAATTAGCCATAAACAAAGCAAAAAATACAGTCGAACTATTTAATATTCTAATTAAATGCTGCCAAGAATCAAATGTTAAATATGTTACGAAAATACTTCAAGATAAAGAACCAAATTTAACAAATCCTAAATCTTATATTTTAGCTAATATGAAAACCGAAAATGGAACCACAGCACTTTTATATGCATGCATAAACAATAAAAAAAACATAATATTGCAACTATTACCATATTGCACAAAAAACACAGTTAACACATCAATTGAAGGTATTACCCCACTTATTTTTATCGCAAATAGAGGAGACTTTGAATCCATAGCAGAACTTTTAAAATATAATGCTGATCCCAACAAAGCCATGGAAAACGGATATACACCACTTTATTTTGCTTGCGGACAAAAAAATATAGATTATATCAAGTTACTAATAATAAATGGCGCACGCATAGATAATGAAACTATAAATAAAGCAACCAAAATTAATGAACAAAAAATTCTAGAATATCTATTATTAGTAAAAGAATATGATAGCGCAAAAGATAAATTTGATTTTTTAAAAAGCAAATTTACAGAATTTAACGAAAAAGATAAGTCTTTTTTATACGATTTGATCGAAATTATTATATCAAGATCGTGCCTAGATATAATAGAAAAAAATATCCCATGGAATGAAACTGTATTTTGCAAATTATTAGAAAATAATAAAAATAATGCCATTTTTATTATTAAATTTATAAAAATTGTTGATCGCATTGATTTCTACAGAACTGACCTTACAAAAGCCGCCAATAAACTTAAAGAGTTACTTTCAAAAGAGTAAGATAAAAATAGTTAGATTTATTTTTATCTATTTTTCTCTTTCTTCAAATTACCTGTCATTTTCTTTTCCCGCCTTACAAATCCAACCAAATCCTTCATAATATTTAAAAACTCAAGCAACTCGGGCTTATCTTCTGCGATATCTAAACAAGACTGATCAATATAAGCTGATTTTTTTATAAGATATTTAACCATATTAAGATTATTATTCCAACAAGCCCAATATAACGGACTTTGCGAATAAATATTCACTAAATTTATTGATTTTATAGCTCCTTTACCTATCAAATATTTCACCAATTCAAAATTATCCTTGTAACATGCACAAGATAAAGGCGTCTCTCCGTCTATGCCAACTTCATTAATAAACTTATCCAAACTACTTCCAGGTAAAGACTCTACTATAGCTTTTACTAATTTAAGATCATTTTTATAACACGCAGCATTTAACAATGATTCCCCAACAGAAAAAGAATTATCCCCACCATTATTCTCAATTTTCATATTTTTATTAATCTTCCTTAAAAATGGCTTAACTTCACTTATACTTCCCTTGTCTATAAGATCAAATACATTACTTTGAGCAAAATAACTAAAATTAATAAATAAACAAGCCATCACAAATAATTTTATACTATTTTTTAAAAAATTCTTACACATAAGCCCCCCTTATTTACAAAAACAAAAAATACTGTTAAACAATACATTTTCTCTATTATTTACAATAATAACAAAATCAATTTCAGATTGTCAATTTAGCGCAAAATTGTTAAGAAAAAAGGCTTAAATCCCAATAAAGGGATAAATGTGATTTTTTTTGAAAATTATGGTATAATTAATATAAATTTATATATAAGATTAAAATAAGTATAAAAATATATTTTTATTATTTTTTTATTATTGCAGGCAATAAAAATGGCAAGAAAAAAAGGATTTTATTCGATATCTGCTGTTGCAAAGATGTTTTCTATACATCAGCAGACAATTAGATTATATGAAAAAGAAGGCTTGATCTCACCAAAAAGATCCGAAGGCAACACAAGACTCTTTTCTGATGAAGATATTGACAGACTTGAAGAAATAATATACCTTACTCATCAACTCGGTGTTAATCTTGTTGGTGTAGAAATGATACTAAAACTAGAAAATAAAATAAATAAGATGCAAAAAAAGATGAATGCGTTATTTGACAAAACAAGCGAAGAATTAAAACATGAAAAAGAAATCGCCAGAACAGCTATAACGTCAAGCGCGAGAACTTTAATGCAATTGAAAAACGAAGAAAAAGCAACTGAAAAACAAAATATGACTCGCAATACAAAACCAAGTGGCAACAAAAAACCAGAACAAACTTCGAGCAAAACCAACACAAACACATTTGACGCAGAAGTAGACAGCTGGGAAATTGAATATGACGAATAAAATTACACTTGATATAAAAATTTAGCATTTTAATAATCACGGGAGCAATTATGTTTATGAATAAATTAAAAACTTTTATATTCTTGGTCGCATTAAGCGGCTTACTTCTTATGTTTGGCGGCTTTTTAGGCGGCTATAACGGAATAAAAATAGCTCTTATAGTTTCATTACTAATCAATTTTGTCACATACTTCTTTTCTGACAAAATAGTTTTAGCTATTTATGGCGCACAAGAATTAGACGAAACATATTATGGCTGGATATATTCGATAGTAAACGAACTCACAGAAAAAATGAACATTCCTATGCCAAAATTATGGCTTATAGATTCTAACATGGCAAATGCTTTTGCTACTGGAAGAAATCCTAGTCATGCATCTGTAGCGCTAACATCTGGAATTATTAATATTCTTGATAAAAACGAACTAAGAGGCGTAATTGCTCATGAACTATCTCACATAAAAAATAGAGACATATTAATTGCAACGATAGCAGCAACTGTAGCAACAGCTATAAGTTATATGGCAAGCATGTTAAGATATGCAGCTTTTTGGGGTTCATTTGGTGGAAACAATAAAAAAAATGGCAACCCAATAGCTCTTATTATAATGTCAATAATAATGCCAATAGCAGCTATTATTATGCAACTTGCTATATCAAGATCAAGAGAATATTTGGCAGATGAAACTGGTGCAATACACTCACAAGATCCACTCGCGCTAGCATCAGCTTTAGAAAAATTACACAGTAGAGCTCAACATACCGCAACAAATGAGCATAGCTCGGCAAAAGAAAGCACGGCCTCGTTATTTATAGTTAATCCATTTTCAGGAAAAAACATAATAAACATATTCTCTACACACCCTCCGGTTGATGAAAGAATAAAAAAGTTGCAAAAAATTTATGAAAAAATGCACAATATTAATTGATAAAATAAATTATTTATTAATATTAAAAATATTGGTTATAAAGACTAATTAAAAGAAAGGCACAAAAATGATTAACAATAGCATTGATGATAATGGTTACGAAAACCAACTTTTAGTCTCTTTTGAACTAATATGCCTAATAAAATGGATTTTAGAAAATGAAGATGAGAAGATGAAAAAAATAATAGTACGGGCATTAAATTCTGGGCTACAAGAAGAACTTAATAAAAAAACAGTACTAAGCAAAGAAGAAATACTTGACGACATACAATCTGTTCTTTTTGATTTTTTCGACATGATGGAAGGCCTTTTAACCGAATCAATTAGCGAGCAAGCCGTAAAACGCGTTATAGAAAAAAATTTAATGCCTTCTATAGATAAAATAGATTCTTCTATTTGCGATGATGAAACAGTTAGATTTAGCATAGAAAAAACAGCTTCAAAATTAGAAAATAATTATGTTAACGCTGACAATAACTGCCGTTTAGATGGCACTCTTATAGAAAACTATCCTGCAACAAAAAAGGAAATTACCTCAAAAGAAAAAGCAAAAAAAATATTAATGAGCGAACTACTAAAGCATTGGAAGCCAAAAGGCAAAAGTGTTTTAAACTAAAAAAATAGTATAATAAATTAAATACAATAATTATTAGCTTTATTAATATTGCAATAATATAAAATCTTAACTAATTAAGGGTAAAAAATGACAAAAGAAGCCTATTTAAAACTATTTACATATTCTTTGTTGGCAAGCTTTTTTTGTATTACCAAATTAAGTTTTGCGCTTGATGACGAAAATATAAAAATAAATAAAACTACGACTACCCAAGAATCAACTTCATCTGAAACAGAAACAAAATCTTCGATTAAAGATAAAATTCAGGATCTAAAAAATATAGATCTAAAAAAAACAGCTAATAAAACATTTTATTACTCACTTGGCGGAGCTTCTGCTACAATAAGCGCAGCTTCACTTTGCGGCTTAATTTATCTGTTCATAAAGATGCATGAGATTAAACAATCTTACATAAAAAACTTTATATTTGATATTGCAACAAAAATAACTCTGTATTTTGAAAACAAAACACAATATAAACAATACATGATCCCCGGAGCCATAATTGGACTTTCTGCAAATACAATACTAAGTGCTATAATGGCATCCTGGATGTTTAGGGCTGGATACAAAGCTTAAGATTATATTCTATAATTATATTTAAATAAAACAATCGGGTAGGAGGAAGTGAGATTACTCACTTCCGACCTCCCACACCACCGTACGTACCGATCGGTATACGGCGGTTCATAAAGCTTCACACAGCTCA
>LBOA01000050.1 GCA_000989195.1 candidate division TM6 bacterium GW2011_GWF2_30_66 | reverse complement strand
GATTTGTGCTACTTAAATTTTACTTGTTTTGAAATTTTCTTAACAATTGAAAACAAGTAAAAGTATGCCTAGTTTTTATTTCGCATAAGCTTTATTATAATGCCAATTGCTATGGGCAAGTCAAATAAAGTACCTTCTTTTTTTAGATCTGCAGGAGCTAAGTTTACAACGATTCTTTTGGCAGGGACTCTAAAGCCGCTATTTTTTACTGCAGCCAAAATGCGCTTACTGCTTTCTCTTATTGCTGTATCTGGAAGGCCAACTATATAAAAATTTACTAGTCCGTTTGATATATCCACTTCGACTTGAACTAATTTTGCATTAACTCCAATAGTTGCGGCCGAAAATAATTTTGAATGCATTTGACGATGTCCCTAATTACAAAATTTAATAAAATAGATTTTTTTGAATAAATATTTTTCTTGATGTAGCAATATTTATATCATAAATTTTTTCATTTGAAAAGATATAATTTTTTAAGCAAGGTCAGTATTGTTCTTGGAAAATAATTGTGCGATTATAAGATAGCTAGAAGTTTTTTTAAATTTGCATAGACTATAAATTATTAGCTATTAATTTTTTGTAATAATTTAATTAAGTTGATTGGGTCGAAAATGGTTAGTCTGAAAAAAATTTTTATAATTAAAAATGTAAGATTTTTGATATTAAAAAGCTTTTTATTTGTTTTATTTATAGTATTATCAAGTTCTAGTATTTTCCCGGCAGTTCTTGTTAAGGGTGATAGTACTGTTGAGGATCAATCTTTTACTTTTTGTACCGGTGAATATGCAATTGATGCTGTAGGTGAGTATTTTTATATAACAGCAAAGAACAATGGTGCAAAGGAGTTTACAATTTCCAGATTTAAGGCTTTTGAAAGTGAATTTAAGCCGCTTTGTCCGCAAGAAGTTGAATTTCTTGGTCAAGAGATGCAAAATAATCCTATTTATGACAAAGGAATTAAATTTTTTTCTTTATTGGATATGAAAAAAGATAGTGGTGTAAATTCTTATCCAGTATTAGTACTTAATGATAGTCCCGATAAAATTTATGTTTTAGATTTATCAAAATATTTTGGCAAGCTTTATGGAGAAAAAAAAGTAGAAATATCAGAAAAAAATATTCCTGATAAATTAGCTTGTAAAGCTACAGCTTGTAAAGCTACAGCTTGTAAAGATAAGTCTTGCAAGTCATGCAGCAATAATACTGTTGGAATGAATGGATTAGAAGCAGAAAATAATGGTGGAAGCTGCTCTCAAAAGATATGTAAAATATCAGTTATGCCTTTTGAAAATATAAAAGACTCTACTGGAGCTCCAATAACTCAAATAAATGGTATTACATCTTCGCCTGCAGGATATATTTTTGCAGGAGTTGATATAGGGTTAATTGTTGGTGGAATAGCTATTATGAGATTTGGTGAAGCTCATATTGTGAAAACATCGCAATTAGAGGAGCTTAAGGCCAATGAGGAATTAGCTGCACTTGAGAAAGGTGAAAAATCGCCAGAAAAATTACAAGACAAAAAAAATAATACAAAAAATAATGGCGTGAAAAATAATAATCAAGATGATAAAAGTGAAAAATTAAATGATAAAGAGCAAAAAGAGCCAATTTTTAAAGCTATTTTTGCTGCTGCAACTGAGCCGTTAAATATTTCTTCTAGTATTGTAAAAATTACAAATGATTTGGCAGCTATAGATTTTGCAGATATTTATTGGGATAATTTTTTAAAGTGTTTATTTATTGCTATAAAAGTTCAAGCGGGTGCAGGCGGATCAGATGGTTGCAAAGCTTTAGTGTTAGGAAAAGTTGATGGAAATGGGGTTTTGTCTTTAAGCGATTTCGCTCCAGATTCAGTATTCTTAGGCCAAAATCAAATAGTTGGTGGGGTCGGTGCGGGGGCTCAAGTATCTATGCATAAAGTAAGAACAATGCATACAAGTAACAGATTAAATTATGTTGTTGTTTTGGGTTCAAATGGTACGGATGTGGTTACCAAAAAATCTGTTTATGCTTTGCCTATAGTCTTTGATCCTTCAAGCGAAGATCATTGCATGTTAGCTGATAAAAATAGTTTGCCTGTAAGTAATTTTTCAGGAAAAATTATAAAACAGTTTAAAAGCAGGTATTTGACTGCTAAGGCTGTAAATAGTTCACAAGTTTATACATTAAATGATGATGCAGTTAAAGTTGGTTTTGGGGATTTGCAAGATGATATTTCAGATATTTTTGTTTCAGGCGATGCAGTATTTGCTTTAGTAAAAGCTCCTGCAAATAACGGTCTTGGTGGGCTATTTATTTCTCGTGCACTTTTTGATCAATATGGAAAAATAAAAAGATGGACAAAATGGGAAAATATTTCAAGTTCAACAGCGCCTATTTTTGGCGGATTATTAAACGCATTTTATGGTGATTTTGTTTTAATGTCAGGAAGTAATTCAGCTAATGTAAATACTGTAAAACGTACAGTATGGTCAGAGGGTGATGAAAAAGGTATTAAAGATTTATCTATTGTTATGAATAAAGAGTTTCCAAAAAATATAGCAGGAGTACAGGGTTTATTTGAGTTTCCATATAGCAATTTAGGTGTTCCATATGGTATGGACGATATAACGTTACTTGTTGCAACAGGATATAAAAAGATAGTTTTAGCAGAGTTAGCATATATTAATGGTGGAATACTTGTTAGAAATACTGGAAATTTTTCTAATGGAATGCAAGCATTTACTTCTGGAAAAATAACTACGAATTTTCCTATAGCAGGAACAAAAGTTGTTTCTATTTCAGGAGGAGTTTTAAATAATATTGGAGCTATTGAAACTGCAACTGTGACAAATGTTGGTGCAAATAATGGTAGATTATTTATAGGTGGTGTAAATGGTCTGGCTGTATTAGTAGATAATAATGGAAATGGTTGGACAACAGGATTGGGTCCAAATTTTGCAGGTCTTACAAATACTATGGAATTTAGAAGTTCAGGAGCATTTAAGTTTGTAAGAAAATTAGTTCAAGACGGCGATTATTTATATATTTTAACTGATAACAAATTATATAGGGCTAATTTAACTTCTGGATCTAATAATTTTGTAACAGGTGTTTTGGATTATGTAGAGATAGCCAATTTTGAAAATATTTCAGGTTTAAATAAATATTCTAGTTTATTGGATTTTGTTGTTTCTGGAAAGTTAGGAATCTTAGCAACAAGTAATGGGTTATTTAGAATTGGCAACGGACAAGATATCTCTTCTGTAAGTTTAAATTCTGCAATCTGGACAAATATTCCTGTACCAACAGCTTTAGGACCAATTAAACAGTTATTTACAATTTCTAGCAGCTTAAGAGAACAAGATTTATTTACTCAAAACAATAATGGTGTTTTATATGCTCTTGGTTCTTATTATGGAAATAACTCTTCTCAGTATAATAGATTTACAATTAATTATGACACTCAAATAAATGATAGCACAGTTATGCCGCTTCCAGATTATTATATACAAAGTCAAGCTGCCGGTATTGGCGTAAATTCTTATTTTATGAATTTTGGGCAGTATAGAAATATATTAGAAGATGAAGGTGCGATTAGATATGTTTCACAAAATAGAAATTTAACATATTCACCATTTTTAAATATTTTGTTGTCTGGTCTAGATTGCGGGCTTATATTGCCAGAAACTCAAAGCAAAACATTGTTTTTGGGCATTACAAGCGATTCTGAGGTAGTAAGAATTTTACGTAGTAGCACAGGTCCTGTAATAGTTGCAGGTGATTTTGGTTTTAGAGTAAATGAATAATAAGTAAGATAATTTAAAAATAAAAAATAATAAAATAAAAAGGCACATGCTATGAATTGCGAAATTAATCATAAAAAAATATTGGTTCCATTATTGTTATGTTTTACAAGTATTGTATATAGTATGAATTTAATAAATTTGTATGATACGCTTGTTTTGCCAGGAAAATGTGAAAATAGCAGATATCAATTGTATGCGATTGCGCAAACAGGTCTAAAGAGTAAGTCTTTTGATGAGTGCGATTGTGTATCAAATATTTTACAGATTTGGAATAAAGATCAAAATTCTCTAAAAATGTTAGATGGTTTGGGTGTAGATACTCAAATCGGTCAATTAAGAACTCGTCTTGATGCAAACGATGATGGCGTTAGAGGCCATTTTGGTGTTTGTGGAGATTTAAAAGTTGATTTTGCATCAGAAATCGGTGGTTGGTTTTATTTTAATAAAGAGTTTTTCTTTAGTTTTCAGCTTCCAATTTTTTCTATGAAATTGAAAAATGTTTCTTGGACAGATTTGACAAAAGATGTTAGCTACGATGATGCTAGAGTAAAAGAGTATTTAACAAATGATCTTGCAAAAAATGTAAAAGAATTAGGATGTTTGGATATTTGTGGCTGGAATCGTTCTGGCTTAGGAGATTTGGCTCTTATTTTTGGTTGGGCAGGAGAATTTCCACAGTCTAAAAAAGTGTTGAAAAATGTAAAATTAAACGCAAGAACTGGTATAACTTTACCAACTGGTAAAAAGGCAGATGAAGATAAAATTTTTGCATTTTCTTTTGGTAATGATGGTGCAGTAGCAGGATTTTTTGGCGCAGGTATAGATTTGACTTTTGGAAGTTATACAAAAGCTGGGTTAGATGTTCAAATGATATATCCATTTGGCAGTACAAAATGCAGAAGAATTAAAACAAGTCTTTGTCAAACTGATTTATTGTTTTTAACAAAGGCTGAGTGTTTTAAATCTATTGCATTAACACAAAGGTTTAACTTGTACTTGGAATTTTATGGCAAAGGATTTTCTTTCAAGCCTGGATATCAATTTATGAGTAAAGGCGAAGATATTTTATATATTTGTTCTAATAAATTTTTTGATGACGTTGCAAATACTGCAGAGAGCTTGCAAGAGTGGACAATGCATAGTCTTGTTTTTGATTTTAGTTACCATTTTTGCAGAGATTGTGCATGTAATGGTTATACTTCTAGCGTAAAAAAAGATATTATTTGCGATAATGAATGTAAAGATCCTGGCTGCTCTTGTTGTTCATGCAGAGATTGTTCTGGTAGCAAGAAAAAAAGTTCAAGCTTTGACAAGTGCGATTGTGGCCGTAAGATAGATCCGTATATTGGCTTATTTGCAAAAGTGCCATTTAATGGAACGCGTGCTGCAATGACAAGTACTATTGGTTTAACTTTGTCATTAGATTTTTAGTATTTATTTTAGTATTTAAATTTTAATTAAGTAAAATTTATAAAAATAAAAAACCTGGTCTATACAAAATAGATTGGGTTTTTTATTTTTTATATTTACTTAGAGCTTATCCGAAAATTCCAGCCATCTTATAAAGCCTTAAAGAACAAGCAAGATGCAAAAAGCTATCATAAGATTTTCTTTTTTTAGCCCAAC
>LBOA01000049.1 GCA_000989195.1 candidate division TM6 bacterium GW2011_GWF2_30_66 | reverse complement strand
TTAAACTGCAATTTTTTAAATATGGGACTAGTTTTTTTATAGCATAAAATAATTTTTTCTTCAAAAGTTTGATTAAATCTTATTTCGCATAAACTTTAAATATTGTTTTTTCTAAAAAAACTCTTTTTGGTTTAGGATTAGTTGTATCTGTAGGTATAGCGGCTTTAATTTTTTGGACTAAGTTTGGTAAAAAACCAGTAGCTGAAGCGCCTCCCATTTTTGATGTTATTAAAAAAAATGATCCCAAAAGAGTAGCAGAAATACTTAAAGACACAAGTTTTGATGTCAATAAAGCTGATTATGATGGCAATACCCCACTTCATTTGGCTTGCGAGAATAATAATCTAGATATAGTTACATTGTTACTCAATAAAGGCGCTGATGCTAATATAGCTAGTGATTATGGCTGGACCCCACTTTATTGGGCTTGCTATAAAAATAATCTAGAGCTAGTTAAATTGTTACTTGATTATGGCGCTAAAGAATCTATCAATAAAGTTGATAAATTATTTGGCAAGACCCCACTTTATTGGGCTTGCGGGAATGATAACCTAGATATAGTTACATTGTTACTTGCCAGTGGCGCTGATATAAATAAAGCTGATGAAGATGGCAGGACCCCACTTTTTTTGGCTTGCGAGAATAATAATCTAGAGATAGTTAAATTGTTACTTGCCAATGGCGCTGATATTGATCAGAAATCGTTTTTTAACGCTGAAGATAAACCAAAAATATTACAATTATTAACTTTGGTACAAAATTATGATGCTGAAGAAAATAAGATCGAATTTATTGCTAATGAAAAAGATCCCAATAACTATAAAATGTTAGTTAAACGAGCCCTTGTACAATCTTTAAATGAGACACGAAAAGAAACATTCAAATCAATAGAAAGTACGGTATTTGGTAAGCTTTATGATAGATCAAAATATAGTATAGAATTTGTAGAAGCATTTGGAACAAGAAAGCAAGACAATATTTATGAATTTATTAGACGCGCAGCTGAAAATAATCATATTTATCTAGAAAAAGGCTTTATAGACAAGAGCATTATGGCTTTAAAAAGTAAAGGTATGTTTAAAAATAATAATTTTGCAAATGTTGAGATTAAATTTACAAAATAATAAAATATATTAGAAATTTATAGAAATAATAAAAATAATTGGCCTTGCGATAAAAAGCAGGGCCTTTTCTATTGTGAGCGCACCTCCAAGAAAAATAACCCATGCACTTCTGGCAACTTAAACATTTTATTGACAAATTGCATAGGCATGATAGAGTGTAAGTATATATAGTTTTTTATATTATTAACCGTTTTTAATAGAGATTTTTATGAATCAAGTAAAAACAAATAAGATAAGCAAGTACGCCTTATCACTAATCGCAGTAGCGACTCTAAGTTGTAGCTCGCTATCATTTGGCATTAATATTTCTCAAGCAATTGAAAAAAAAGATATCAAAAGAGTAGCAGAAATACTGGAAGACACAAGTTTTGATGTCAATAAAGCTGATAATATTGACAGGACCCCACTTAATCATGCTTGCAGTAGTAATAATCCAGAGATAGTTACATTGTTACTTAAAAGTGGCGCTAAAGAATCTATCAATAAAGTTGATAAGCTTGGCTGGACCCCACTTAATTGGGCTTGTTTTAATACCAATCTAGAGCTAGTTAAATTGTTACTTGCTGGTAGCGCTGATGCTAATATAGCTACTGTTTCTGGCTGCACCCCACTTAATGTGGCTTGCATAAATAATAATCCAGATATAGTTAAATTGTTACTTGCCAATGGCGCTAATGTTGATCAAAGATTGTTAAATGTAGCGCGAAATAAACAAGAAATACCAAGGTTGCTAACTTTGGTACAAAATTATGATAAAAAAATAAAAACTGGTGAATATTTTAGGCTTCCAGAAAACAAGAGATATGATAGGCATCCAGAAATCGAGAGAGATTACAAAAAGCTGCTCGCCTTTTTGGATAAATTAAATGAAACACGCAAAAAAATAATTCTTAATAAATTAAAAAAAGAGCTTCCCGGACAATTGAAACAAAATGAAGAAAAGAAAATTGAGAAATTTGGAAATGTAGAATTTAAATACCAAGACAATTCTAAAGACGATAATAAAGTAACAGAAGTTTATGCTTCACCAGGAGAATTTAAACTCATAGAAAAGCGAAAAAGAGAAGAATAAAAGAAGAAAAACAGATGAATAAGAATTAATTTAAATTCTTGTGTAAAGCTACAAATAAAGAGGCCTTGCGATAAAAAGCGGGGCCTTTTCTATTGCGTTATTTGCAAACGCAATCGCACAATTAACAGAAAATCAAAATAGATTCGATCCTTTATAATATTTTCATTTTAATGGGCCCTAAATTTTTGTCTTAAAAAACTAAATTATTGCACTTAAAAAAGTACCCAAGTGAATTGTTAAATTATTGCGCAAAAAAGTTGTATATAAATCTCTATATTGTTAATCTTGACATAAATAGTTTAATTAAATGGGTTTTGGTTTTAAAATTTTGTTATTTAAAACAAAAAATTTGAGTTACTTTTTGCTATAAGGGCAATTTTATGAAGAAGCTACCAATAGGTATACAAACATTTTCAGAAGTCATAAAGAACAACTATGTTTATATCGATAAAACAAAATATATTTATGAACTTATACAAGCAAAATATATATTCTTTTCACGCCCTCGCCGTTTTGGCAAATCACTTTTATGTTCTACGCTTCAAGAACTTTTTTCTGGCAATCATGATCTTTTTAAAGGGTTATGGATTGATCAAAATACAGACTATTGCTGGCCAATACATCCTGTAATTTATTTAGATTTATCAATGATAGATTCTGATACGCCCAATGAGTTGAAAGATAGTCTAATTAGTGATCTTAGTGATATTGCAGAATTTTATAAATTAGGTGAAATTGTTAGAACTACTCCTGGGAAAATGTTAAAAAAAATTGTAATTAAATTACAAGAAAAATTTGGACAAAACGTTGTAATAATTATCGATGAATATGACTCACCAATAATAGATCATATCCAAGACTTGCAAAAAGCAAAAGAACTGCAGGAAGTATTAAAAAAATTTTACACCTGCATTAAGGGCCTTGATCGCTATCTTCATTTTGTATTTATTACAGGAATTACTCGCTTTTCCAAGACAAGTATTTTTTCTGGAATGAATCAATTGCAGGATGTTTCTATGATTCCTAAATTTGCACATCTTGCTGGATATACCAAAGATGAAATTAATTTTTACTTTCAGGAGCATTTACAAAAAATTGTAGATGACAAGAAAATTTTTACAAAAATTGGCATTGAAGGCGTAAAGAATTTACTTCAAACCTGGTATAATGGATATTGTTTTTGTAGCGAGCCTAAAGACCAAGATGGAAAAGATTCAGAAAGGCTTCACGCTCCATTTTCAATACTTAATTTTTTATATGAAGCAAATTTTAAAAATTATTGGTTTGAGTCAGGGACTCCGACATTTTTGATTAAAGTTTTAAAGCAGAAAAAATATCCCATTGAGTTATTTGAAAATTTAGTAGCTAACGATCAACAGCTTATGACGCTTGATATTGAAAACATACAACTTTCAGCACTTCTTTTTCAAACAGGCTATATAACAATAAAAGATTATGATCCTAAATATAAGCACTACTCACTAGAGATGCCAAACTACGAAGTAAAAGACTCGCTATTAAAATGTATTTTGACCGCGATGACCGAGCTAAGTTCATCAACAATTAACATTGAATTAGTAAACTTAAAAACTGCATTAGAAGCTGGCGATTTGGATGCTTTTATTGATATAATGAAAAAATTTTATTCAATGATACCATATACTATCGCAATAAATAATGAAAAATACTACCAAACGATCTTCTTCGTTCTTTTAGCATCAATTAACTTAGAAGCTAATGTTGAAATAGCAACAAATATTGGACGCATTGACCTATTAGTCCAAACAAGCAAAATGCTGTATCTATTCGAGTTTAAATTAGATGGATCGGCCAAAAAAGCGTTACAGCAAATTCTTGACATGAGATATTACGAAGCATATCAGGCAAAAAATAAAAACATAAAACTTGTTGGGGTTAATTTTTCTAGTGATGAAAAAAACATAACAGGGGCGCCAAGCATAGCGTATGAATGCCAGTTGGTGTAAATCCAACCCGGACAAAGGTTAACCACCAACCGGAACTGAACCCGACGTACGGAGAGGTAACAAACCGGGCGAAGCTTGGGGAATGGATGTATCAGGCCGTAATATTGATAAAATGTGAATGTATTGAGCCCCGAAAATTTTATACCGCAGAGGTCGACACAGTCTGTTATGTGGGAAGACAGCACTACTGAGGCGTCCGATAAAGGTGAGGAACGAGTAGCTCTGCCGGAGTCTTAGGCAACAGCATGATACAAGATGGTAAACATATGAACTTGGGAGATCCACTGTGTTCCAGAATGAACTGGTATGCTGAAACAAATCTGAAAGGATAAGAATCGGCAGACGACACAGTGGAAGTCGGATGATTGGTAGTACTCCGAGGACGGGAAAGCCGGCTACATGGGGAAGCGATCAACACAAGTGACACAGATTTAGGGACAGGAAAGAAAAGTGACAACGAATGATAACAAACTAAAACTGATAGCCCAAAAGGCAAAGCAGGACCCGAAAAGTAAGTTTCCATTGCTAATGGAGCTTATTGATCAAGAAGGGCTTGTGAAATCATACAAAAAGCTCAACAAGGATAGTGCAAGTGGTGCAGATGGAATAACCGTAAGACAATATGGCACTAATCTGGAAGACAAAATCAAAGAACTATACAGCAAGATTACGAAAAAGACATACAAGCCACAACCAGTTAAGCGAGTGTACATCCCCAAAAAGGGAAAAGACGCGTTTAGACCATTGGGGTTACCGAGCGTTGAAGATAAGGTAGTTCAGATGAAGCTGAAAGAGATACTTGAGGCAATCTACGAACAGGACTTTCTTTACTGCTCATATGGCTTTCGACCGGATAAGAGCTGTCATATGGTGATCAAAGAGCTACACGACGCAGTAATGCATGAACCAGTCAACTACATAGTTGAAGTGGATGTCAAACAGTTCTTTGGGCATGTGAATCACAAATGGCTATATGAAATGTTGAAGCTAAGAATCTCAGATCCAAGATTTCTTGGATTGATATGGAAAATACTAAAGGCTGGGGAGTTGGAAAATAGCAAAATAACGATAAGTGAAGAAGGTACTCCGCAAGGGGGTATAATAAGCCCAATTCTTGCAAATGTCTATTTGCACTATGTACTTGATCTATGGTTTGAAAAGAGCTTTAAACCGAGAGCAAGGGGATACGTGCAATTGATAAGATACTGCGACGACTTTGTGGTAGTATGTGAAAGTGAACATGACGCTAACGACTTTCTAACTCAACTCAAAAATCGCTTTGCAAAATTTAATTTGGAAGTATCACCAGAGAAAACACAGATACTAAAATTTGGTAGAGCTGCCTGGAAGCGATCAAAGCAAACAGGTGAGAAAGTTAAAACTTTTGATTTTTTAGGATTTACACACTATTGTACAAAAAGTAGAAAGGGATGGTTCATTATGGCTCACAAAACTGCCAAGGATGGGCTAGCAAGCAAGTTGAAAGACTTTAATGGCTGGCTAATAGATAACAGGAATATGCTTCCATTGGATGTGTTGTGGAAACACGCAAGAATCAAGCTTATGGGTCACTTTAATTATTTTGGTATAAACGGAAATATGCGTAGTTTGCAATAATTCTATCATCAAGTCAAACTGATGTGCTTTAAATGGATTAATCGAAGAAGCCAAAGGAAAAGCATGGATTGGGAGCGATATACACGATATATGCAGTTTAACCCACTACCAAAGCCTATGATTTACCACAAAATTTTGTATGATATGTCAAAGTAAGCGAAACGGAACTTGCGGAGAGCCGTATGTAGGAAAACTACAAGTACGGTTCGGTGAGGGCTTTCATAGTAATAACGCAATAATAGTAAAGGTTAGAATTATGGATTCTACTCTACAATATTTATCTCAAGATCTCGTTTAGGCCAAAAAACTTAAAAAGAGAGAGAGCGTTCGACTAAAAATAATCGCACTCTCTCTCTCTTTAAAGCTTATACCATTTGCCTGTAAAAAATATAACGCTGTGCTGTTAAGTAAAGTTAGTTAAAACCCCCGTTCGTCCCGAGTTAAGCGAGGGATCCAACGATTTATATTATTGTTACAGTTTATATAAGCAATTGGTATTATTATTAATAGTTGGCTTGAAGAACATGACACTTGCCCTCTTTGTATAGAAAAAGTGATAAATTAAATAATTAAACAAACAAAAGCTACAAAAATAGAGAGGCCTTGCGATAAAAAGCGGGGCCTTTTCTATTGTAAACGCGTCTGCAAGTAGAATAAATCTCCCACCTCTGGCAATTTAAACATTTTATTGACAAATTGCATGATTGTGGTAAAACATAAGTATGGATGTGAATTTTATACTAGTAACCGTTTTTAATAGAAGGATTTTTCATGAATAAGATAAAAATAAGTAAGATAAGCAAATACGCTTTATCACTAATCGCGGTAGCGACTCTAAGTTGTAGCTCGCTATCATTTAGTATGGATATTTTTGACGCTATTAAAACAAATGATATTAAAAGGGTAGAAAAAATACTGAAAAATAAAAGCTTTAATATCAATAAAGCTAATAAATTTGGTAATACCCCACTTCATGATGCTTGTTATGATGATAATCTAGAAATAGTTGCACTTTTACTTGCCAGTGGCGCTCAAAAATCTATCTATATAGCTAAAGATACTTTCTGGAGTCCACTTCTTTGGGCTTGCTATAATAATAATCTAGAAATTGTTAAATTGTTACTTAATGACGCCTATCTTCAACTTGGCGAATCTGGCACTAAAGAATATATCAATAGAACTGATAAGGATTGCTTGAACGTACTTTCTTGGGCGTGCGAGAATAATAATCTAGAAATAGTTAAATTGTTACTTAAATATGGCGCCCATGAATCTATCAATAAAAGTGATAAATATGACGCGACCCCATTTCTCATCTCTTGCAATAAAAACAACCTAGAAATGGCCAAATTGTTACTTGATCGTGGCGCTCATAAATCTATTAATAAAGCTGATAGCGATGGCTGCACCCCACTTTATTTTGCTTGCTGGCGTAATAATTTAGATATGGTTAAATTGTTACTTAATCGTGGCGCGCAAGAATCTATCAGTAAAGTTAATAATTATTTCATGACCCCACTTTTTTGGACTTGCAAGAATGATAATCCAGAAATAGTTGAATTGTTACTTGTCAATGGCGCTGATATTGATCAGAAATCGTTTTTTAACGCTGAAGATAAACCAAAAATATTACAATTATTAACTGTGGCACAAAATTATGACACCACAACAGAAAAAAATAAGCAAGAATTTATTTCTAAAAATAATGAATACTATGAAATGCTCGCTAAACGAGCCCTCACAAAGTATTTAAATGAGACAAATAAAAACAAAAAATAAGAAGACAAATGCAAATCTATGTTTGAATTCCAAGAAAAATAAACTCTCTAGAAGTTCACTAAAACAATAAAAATAAAGAGGCCTTGCGATAAAAAGCAGGGCCTTTTCTATTGGTGCGCCTGGCATGGCGCGTATCTACGAGGTGAAAGTCCTCCGCGGGCCGCAATAACCGGAACCGCTAGCATAGACAAGGGTGTCCCTCGCGAGA
>LBOA01000048.1 GCA_000989195.1 candidate division TM6 bacterium GW2011_GWF2_30_66 | reverse complement strand
TAGTTCTTAGCCTTACTCAGAATACTCGCAATATACGCAGAAAATAATTTAAAGAGTAATCCAAAATCCGTTCGCCCTGAGTTTATCGAAGGGTAATCCGAATAAAAAATTTTTATTAAAACTATAACTTTAATTTATTTTTGGCGTTATTTTTTGCATTAGATAATTTTTGCAATAAATCAAAATTTTCTTTTATAAAAGCCTCTTTCTTTTTTCTTGACCACCCCTTAATTTGTTGCTCTGCACCAATAGCTTCTGCCCTTGATGCAAATGTTGAAACATGCACAACTTTAACCGGTAGCCTGGTATAAGTATAACATGTTGTTATTAACCCCTGCTTATGCATGCTTATTCTGGCCTCAATATTATCTGTTTGACCAGTATAATAAGATCCATCTTTGCATTCCAAAATATAAACATAAAACTCTAGCATAATTTTTTTTATTTTATCGGGTTACCCTTCGATAAACTCAGGGCGAACGGGGAATCAATAAACATCTTTAAATTACGTAAAATCAACTTTTTGACTACACATTAACCTACAAATCATATATCAATAACCCCATTAATTTCTATAATTTACAAAATATATTTTACAGTATTAAATAAAAAAACACAAAAAATTACTTTAGAGGCGGCACATTTAAGTCGCTAATGCAACAATAATACCATTTGCGGATAAAAAATATAACACTGTTTTATTAAATAATGTGAGCTTAAAAATATTTATTTTCCTCCGCTCGTCCCGAGTTTTCGAGGGATGCTTAACTAAGAGCGAACGGGAGCTTATAATTCTTATATTTTCTTAAGTTTATGACATTGCTAGAAATAGAGGGCTTTTTTGTGCACGATAATATTCTTGTTTTTATATTTATGTTATTATTAAATTAATATAAAAGTAATTTTTTTGTATAAGTTTTAGGGAGCAAGAAAAATGATAGATTTTAAATTTTCAAGCGAAAAGCTTTTTGATCAAAAGTTTGAAAAGTCAGTTAAAGCTGATTGTTACGTAATGTTTTTGAAAAGTGACTTTGATTTTTCAAAAGATTTACAAGAAATAGAAAGAAAATATTTACCGAATCTTGAAGCTTTTTTTGCATTAAAAGATTTTAAGGGAGAAGCTAAAAGCTCTCTTTTGATGCATGCTACTGATAAAAAAGAAATTTTTCATACATTATTTTTGGGTCTTGGAAAAGCAAATTCAGAAAAAGATGTTAAAGATAAAAATGATAAAAATAAAAAAAATAAAAGCTTGAAAAAAGGCTCTGGAATATTGGAGATAGAAAATCTCAGAAGAGCTCTTGGAGTTTTGATTAGAGTTGTAGAGAAAAATAAATTTAAAAATATAGTTATTGAATTGCCTTCAGCAGAGCTTTTTGGAGTGACAGAAGAATTTTTTGCAAAACAGATAGCTACAATTTTAAATATGGCAAATTATCATTTTGATTGTTTTATTACAACTGAATCGTGTAAATTGCCAAAAGATTATAATATAATTTTGATTGCAGACAAATCTCGAATAAGTGCGCTTAAAGCAGGATTACATGAAGGTGAAATTATTGGTGAAGCTGTAAATATAGCTCGTCATGCAATAGATTTGCCAGCAGCTAACATGAATCCACAGGATCTTGTAAATTTGGCAAAAGCGATAGCAAAGGAAAATAAATTAAAAATTACAGTTTTTGATGAAGAAGATATTATAAAAATGGGTATGGGTGGCCTAGCAGCTGTATCTAAAGGTTCAGATAGAGATTGTGCGCTTGTTATAATGGAATATAAAACAAGTAAAAAGAATGCTTCAACTCTAGCTTTTGTTGGTAAGGGAATAACTTTTGATTCTGGAGGTTTGAGTTTAAAGCCAGCAAACTCTATGGAAACTATGAAAGAAGATATGTCTGGAGCTGCAGCGGTTATAGCTTCTATGGAGGCTTTTGCAAAATTAAAGCCAGAAGTAAATATAATTTGTGTTGCGCCAATTTCTGAAAATCTACCTAGTGGAAAGGCTACAAAGCCAGGGGACATAATTACATTTTATAACGGTAAAACTGCAGAGGTTAGAAATACAGATGCAGAAGGGCGATTAATTTTGGCTGACGCTCTTTCTTATGTCGAAGATAAATATAAACCTGATATCATAATTGATTTAGCTACTCTTACTGGTGCTTGTCAGTATGCACTTGGACATTTTTATTGTGGTATGATGTCAAAAGATACTGATTTAATTTCAAAAGTTCAGAAAGCATCAGATTTGTCCGGTGATAGAGTATGGAATTTGCCATTCCATGATGATTATAAAGCAGCTATAAAATCTAGTGTTGCAGATATTTGTAATATAGGTAGCCCAAAATATATGGCTGGCACTGTAACGGCAGGGTTTTTCTTGTCTAATTTTGTTGACCATACACCTTGGTTACATCTAGATATTGCTGGTACAGCTTTTAATGTTCCTGATATGCCTTATTACAGAGATGGTGCAACAGGTTTTGGCGTAAGGCTCCTTGTTGAACTTGTCTGCAATTGGAATAAGTAAAAAAAGTTTAATTTTAAAAAAAACTAGGCTTTGTTTAGATAAACAAAGCCTAGTTTTTTAATTAATTTATTATTAATTATTTATTTTTTTATATCAAATGTATTTTCATTTTTGGTACATATACCTAAAACACCATCTGATTTCATATTATTTAGAATTTTTTGTTTTAAATCTTTCGTAAGTTGAAAATCTGGTAGGTCAATAATTGTGGCAAGATTTATTTTTTCAATATTATTTTCTTTTGATACTTTAATATATGAATCTAAATTACTATAAATATATAATGGTATAGGTTCTCCCTGTAGCTCTGATAATATTTTTATAAACTGAAGAAGCATTATTATTCGTAATAATGCTTCTATATCCTCTTTTTCTTGTATAGTTTGTTTATAATCAGAGATTAGGACTTTTAAATAAAGATTTATATTCTGTATTTTTACGATTATTTCATCAAGAAAAGCTGTATTTGTATTTAGCATTTTTTCTTTGGTTTTAGAAATTTCTTTAAGTGTTATTATCAAGCTTTTGTATATGTTATCGATTATATGTATGTTTTTTATTTTTTTACCATTTTTTATTAGATCAGTTAATATTTTAAGGTCTGGGAGAAGATCTCCGGAAGCAAAACTTAGATAATTTATGTCTTTTGTATTTTTGATTTTTTTTATTATATCGGCTTCAAATTGAATTCTGTTTAATTTTGGGATACAAAAACATTCTGAGAATAAAGCTGTTTCTGGATTTGTTAATTTAATAATATTTTCTATAGATTCTTTGATTGTTTCTTTTGTAGATCGTTCTATATTTCTTTTGCTACAATGATACTCTTCTGTTTTTAGCATACAGTCAGTTCTGAAATTATTAATTTGTTCTAAAATAATGTTTATGTCTTTTTCTGTTTTTTTGTCTAAAAATTTTTTATCAAAATAAATTTCAACAACTTGATTTGGATTTTTATATTTCATGTAACTTTGATTTGCTATTTTTATATTTTGTACAGGTATATTTATTGTTACATTTTTTATTAGATTTTCGAAATATTTATAATTTAAATTATTATTTATGCTAATATTTTCGAATGTGCCTTTCTTCGGCTCGAATGCATCTTTCTTTGGCTCGAATGCATCTTTCTTTGGCTCGAATACTTCTTTCTTTGGGGGGGTAGATTTTTGTATTGTGTTTTTATAATCTAAGGCAGATTCAGCTGAGGTAAATAATAAAAAAAATTTAGTATTTAAGTCTTGTATTGTTATTGAATTTAGGATTTTTTCTAATTCTTTAGTAGATTTTCTGCTTAAATCTAACTTGTTTTCGTCAACGTTTTTTTCCATAATAGCAAGTTCATTTTCATTGTAATAATCCATGCAAAATGAATTACCAAAACTTAATGTAATTAATGATATAAAAATATAAAGTAAGTATTTTCTTATTAAATTTTCTTTACATTTACACATAAAAACCTCCAAATTAATTTTTAAAGTATTAATATTAAACATCTATTATTATAATTATATCACAAAAAGAGATTATTTGCAAATAGAAATACATTTTAATTGGATTTTAGTAAGATTATTGCGTTTTTATAGATATTTTTGGGTGTTTTGTTCAGTTGGATATTTTTTCATAAATATTGCTATAAACAATATTAATAATTAAACCAACCATACATAATGTGCAAACTAAAGAGGTGTTTCCGTAGCTTACAAATGGTAAACCTATACCTTTGGTAGGTGCTAAACCAGCTGCAACTGATAGGTTTATGATTGCTTGTATGCTGATTAAGATCACCAGCCCTAAAACTGTAAATTTAGAAAATATGTCTTTAAGCGAGAGTGATATTCTTATTCCTAAAAATAGTAGTGCTGTAAATAATGTTATTATGCATAGCGAGCCGATTAAGCCAGTTTCTTCGGCTATTATTGAAAATATAAAGTCTGTATGCTGCATTGGCAAATAAAAGAATTTTTGTTTGGAATTTGCTATTCCTACGCCCCATAAACCCCCTGAGCCTATGGCAATCAATGATTGTATAATTTGGAATCCAGAGCCCTGTGGATCTTGCCATGGATTTAAAAAAGTTAGAATTCGTTGTAATCTGTATGGCTTTATAAGAACGAGTGTAGCGGCGGCTGGTATAAGTGCTGCAAATGTTAAAATAAGGTATTTAGAATTGAATTTTGCTACAAAAAGCATGGTAAATACAGTTGAAACAATCGTTACAGTTAAGCCAAAGTCTGGTTGTTTTAGTAAAATTACACTTGTAATTCCCAAAATAACTAAAACAGGTAAGTATGCATTGAAAAAGCTGTTTAATTTATCTTGTTTTTTCACTATAAAATATGCGATATAAAGAATAACAGATATTTTAAGAATTTCACTAGGTTGGAAAGAAAAACCAAAAAGATTTATCCATCTGGCGGATCCATGAATTCTTTGTGCGATTCCGGGGATCATTGTTGCTGATGTTAGAGCAAGTGAGCCCCAAAATAGATATGGTGTTATTTTTTTTATAAATTTTAGTGGTAAGATAAATACGAAAAGTATACTAATTAAGCCTAAAATAAGACCAAATGCCTGTTTTTTTACAAAATATTGTGCGCTTGAAAATTTTTCCATAGCGTATACGCAGCTTGACGAATATATAAAAACTAGTCCTATGGCTACAAGTGTTGCAACTATTATTAGAAAAATATTGAGATTTGCTTGTAAATTATCTTTTTTTTTTATCATTTTTACTACTTTCTTTTTTTTCTCCCTAAATATTTTAACAATTATAATTATATTTAAATATTTAATTACAGGATATATAATTATTCCTGGTCTTTAAACCCTAACTTATAGCCAATCCAAGAGTAACTTTTTTGAAAGAAAGTTTTTGTTTCGTTTTTAATTTTTCTTATTTTATCATCAATATTTGTATTGAAATTTTTATTTATACTTGATTTGCAATTTGCCGTAGTTTCTTTTATTACTTGCCCAGCTTTATATGCATTTGTGTCTATTTTTTTTATTAAAGTGTTAGCTATGCCATTTTTATTAGAATTATTTTTTTCAGATTCAGCAATAGCTTTTAGCGTTAAGTAAGATATTGTTGCTACTCCAGTCGAAAATACTAAGCTTTTTGTGAATTTAAATAAATAGGCCTGAGCTTGATTATAATAAATTGCTGGACTAATAATTATGGAAAACATAAGTAATATGTGAATCAGGAAATTAGAAATCTTTGAAAGAATGTTGTAGGCTCTCCTTATGACAAAATTTTATTAAAAAATTTAGGAGAGCCCATGAAAGACGT
>LBOA01000047.1:762-8110 GCA_000989195.1 candidate division TM6 bacterium GW2011_GWF2_30_66 | reverse complement strand
ATAATGAATATAATGCAAAAATCTTCTTTTATCTAATACTACGGCCAAGCCTTGATAGTCTCACTAGTCAAACTAGTGGTTTACCTTTCTTAAATTATGACATAAAAGCCATTTTTATCAAATTTGCTTATTTTTTTTATATAAATTTACATTTTTTCAGGTTTACTTAATCCCAAAATATCTAAGCATAATCCTAATGTATTGCGTAATTCCATAATTAATAATAATCGCCCACGACTTTGGGCTATATTTTCTAAATCTATTACCCTGTTTTTGCTGTAATAACTATGAAAAGTTGTAGCAAGCTCTACTGTATAATACGCTAGTACATGTGTTTGTAAATTTTGAGAGATATTTTGTAATATATCTTTTAATTGTATTATTTTTTTTAATAATAAGTGCTCCGGTTCTTCAATATATTGTGCGTCTTGTGATGTTATATTACTTAACTCAGGAGTTAGTTTAGCTTTTTCTATAATGCTTTTTGTTCTTACATAAGCATATTGTGCATAATATACAGGGTTTTCTTCAGTTTTTTTGCTTGCCAAATCTAAATCAAATTCTAATTGCGCATCGGCTTTTCTATTTAAATAAAAAAATCTTGCAACGTCTTTGCCAACAACTTCTATTATATCATCTAATGTTACAATGTTTCCTGCGCGCTTTGACATTCTTACAATTTCACCGCTTGCTTTCATTTTAACAAGCTGAAAAAGAATAACTTTTAGATTAGCTTTAACTCCAAGAGCTTGTCTTAATCCTTCAAGTCTTACGGCATAACTATGATGGTCATGTCCTAGTAGCATAACTATATTATCAAAACCTCGTGAGGCCTTGTTTTCAAGATATGCTATATCTGGAGCCAAATATGTAGGTTCGCCTGTAGATTTTATAACTACTCGATCTTTGTCGTCGCCAAATTGTGTAGATTTAAACCACTTTGCACCATCTTGTTCAAATAAATAGCCGTTTTTTTCTAGTATGTCTAAGGCTTGTTTTATAGCGCCACTTTCATGTAAGCTTTTTTCAGAAAACCATAAGTCAAAACTTATGCCGTAATCGGCGACTGTTTTTTTTATTAATTCAAGCATTTTTTCTTTTGCATACTCTTGAAAAAATTTATCGTCTTTTTTTAGAAATTCTTTTGTGCTCTTGTCGTCCTTGCAATATAATTTTACCGTTTCGATAGCCAGGTCTGTTAAATATTGTCCGTGATAAGCATCTTCTGGAAGTTCTACAGCTTGACCAAGTTGTTGTTGGCATCTAATTTTAAACGAATTTCCAAGTTTTGTAATTTGTGCGCCAGCATCGTTTATATAATATTCTTTTGTTACTTGGTTGCCGGTAAATTTTAGTATATTTGTGAGCACGTCGCCAATTATTGCGCCACGTCCGTGACCAAAATGTATCGGTCCGGTTGGGTTTACGCTTATAAATTCTATGTTATATTTTTGTGAGCTTATATTGTTTGGCTTAAAAAAGTCTTGGTCGGATTCAAATATATTTTTGCAAAGTTCTTGGTACGCCGTATTTGTTAAGAAGAGATTTAAAAATCCAGGGCCGGCTACTTCTATTTTTTCGATATAATTATTTTTGAAATTATTTGTAACTTCTGTTGCTAGTTCTCTAGGGTTTTTTTTGAGTTCTTTTGTTAGAATTAGTGCGCAGTTTGAGCTTAGATCTCCAAAGTTTTCTTTTGCTGGATCTATATTTAACTCAAGTGAGCATTTTGAAGCTAATTCTGGTGTGATTTTGAAATAATCTATTAAAAATTGGTTAAACTCTTTTGATATAATATCTATAATATTCATATTATTGGCCTATTTATAGTTAAATTGTCATATCTTTTGTTATAAAAATACCAAAAATATAGAGTTTTTGCTATAATATGTATTAATTAAATATATAAAAAATTTAAAAACGGGCTTGCCTGTTACGGTAAAAGATATGAAGATAGCGGTGTTAATTTCTGGTGGGGTGGATAGTTCTGTGGCGCTGAACTTGTTAAAAGATCAGGGACATGAAGTAACAGCATTTTATTTAAAAATTTGGCTAGAAGAGGATTTTTCTGCTTTTGGGGATACGTGCCCATGGGAAGAGGATCTGGTTTATATAAGAGAAATTTGTGAAAAATCAGGGGTTCCTCTTTTTATAGTGCCAATGCAAGAAGAATATTGGAAAGTTGTTGTTGCATATACTTTAAGTGAGGTAAAGGCTGGTCGAACCCCAAATCCTGATATATTTTGTAATAAATTAATAAAGTTTGGAGTATTTTTAGATAAATTTGGTGACCAATTTGATAAAATCGCAACAGGGCATTATGCGCAAATTCAAGAAATAGATTTTGACGGTGTGAAAATTTTTAATTTAAAGTGCGCTCCAGATGAAATTAAAGATCAGACTTATTTTTTGTCATATTTAAATCAAAAGCAACTTTCAAAGCTTATTTTCCCGGTTGGTAATTTTAAAAAATCTCAAGTGCGTGATCTAGCGCAAAAGTATGATTTACCAAATAAAGACAGAAAAGATAGTCAGGGAATTTGTTTTTTAGGAAAATTTAAGTTTGATGATTTTTTAAAGCATTATGTGGGCGTTAAAAAGGGTGATCAAATAGAGTTTGAGACGGGTAAAAAGCTTGGCGAGCATAATGGATTTTGGTTTCATACGATTGGTCAAAGACGTGGAAGTGGTTTAGCTGGTGGGCCCTGGTATGTCGTTGATAAAGATGTTGATAAAAACATAGTTTATTTATCAAAAAATTATTATAGCCCAGACAAAGTCAGGGATACTTTTGAGGTTGAAAAGGTTAACTGGATTTCTGATTTTGCGCCTGAACAAAAAAATCTTCAGGTTAAGATGCGACACGGCAAAAATATATTTAAATGCGAGATTAGCTTTTTGGAAAATGGCAATGTAACTGTCAAGTTGGACAATTCTGATCAGGGTATTGCGTCAGGACAGTTTGCTGTATTTTATTATGGGGATGTTTGTTTGGGTGGTGGAGTTATAAAAGCAAAATAAATTTGTGATTTTAATATTTAATAAATTATAGTATCCTGTGTTTTATGAAAATAAACTTTAAAAAATTTAATTTAAAATTATTAAAAACTTTGCCGGATAGCGAGAAGAGAATAACTTTTTCGACTGTTGTAACATTGGTTAGGATTTTTCTTGTTCCATTTATAATAATTGCTATGGTTACGCAGCATTGGGGATCGGCTTTTTGGTTGTTTTTGGTTGCATCTTTTACAGATGTATTGGATGGAAATATTGCTCGTTGGTTTAACCAAAGAACTTTTTTAGGAGCATGTCTTGATCCAATAGCAGATAAAATATTGCTGATATCGTGTTTTACTACTTTGGCATTTGCTCAATCGCCTCTTTTTAGCATTCCAATATGGTTTGTTTTATTAGTTCTAATAAAAGATATGATCGTTGTTTTTGGTTCGTTAGGTCTTTTTATAATCAATAAGCATCTTGATGTTGCGCCTACAGTTTTGGGTAAAGCGACAACTTTGGTTCAAATTTGCTTTATTATATGGTTGTTTGCTTGTTATTTTTTTCAGTGGTTGCCAATGAAAACTTATGGTTTTATGTTGGGGCTAGTTTCTTTTTTTGTTATAATAACATTTGTTCAGTATGTAAAACTTGGCTTGCAGCAATTAAAAAGTTAAGTTTTAGTTATAATATTTTTTAAAAAATAATTTAAAAATTAATCTAGAAATTAGTAAGGGCATAAATTTTATGGAAACACGTTTCGTAAAAGCACGTTTTGCAAAAACACGTTTTGTTTTATCTGGTTTTTTGTTTTTTACTACAAGTTTGGCAGATAATATTTTGTCAGAAAAGCAAGAAAGTTTTGTGATAATAAAAGATACAAAAAAAACGAGTGTAAAAATTTCTAAATCTAAGTTGCAAGAAAAGACTTGTACTGTGTTTGGTGATCAAATTTCACTTGTTCCAGACATTAATCAGAAAATCTCTCAGATCCAAAAAGTATTGTTAGATCATACTTGTAAATATTTAGAGAGTTCTGGTGAATGTGTTATTTTAAAAAATGATAAAAATAAGATAGATGAAATTCTAAAAGTAGCAAAAAATTTTGAAGAAAAAATGGAAGATTTTATTCAGGATTGTGACAAATATCTAGAGTATTTAAAAAATCTGAAATAAGATTTATAATTTTTTTAAAAAAAGGGAGCACGTATGGTCTTTTATGGAAGAATATTTTTAATAAGTTTATTTTTGTTCAATGCAAATATATTAAAATCTACTGCTGCGTGTAATTTATCAGAAAACTCTATTGATGGTTGTCATAATCTGATTGATGATTGTGAACAAGATACGAAATCATTAATACGTATTGTTGAGAGAAAAAGCATATCAATTTTTAATAATATAATTAACTTAATGTATAAGTGCGACAAGTATGAAGATTTTTGGAAATATCGTAAAGAAAACTTAAGTCTTTACATGCTCAGTAGCGGTAAAATAGTAAACGTTTTAAAAGCTAGAAGAGATGTTCTAACTCTGATAGATAAAAAGTTAGAGTTTTTTGAAAACAAGAAAAAAGAGTATGCCATTTTTGCTGGTAATTTGTATAAGCTTGCAGAAGTTTTTATAGACGGCTCAAATTTGGATATAAAAGAAAGTGATATAAACAATTTCTTGAATGAATTTACAAAAAAAATAGATAGTATTTTGCCAAAGAATTATAGTGAAAGTTATTTTGTTGATGAGCGCAAAGAACTTAAAAAATATATCATTGATAATAAAAAAGAGGAGCTTCGTAAGAAGTATTATTTGGCAGGAGCCGGTACAATATTGGCATTAGTGCTAGTTATTAAATATAGAAAAGTTTTGGGCAATTTTGCTGTTAATTTTTGGTCTAATCAGATTGTAAAGCCAATAAGAAGTTTGCGTGATTGGTTTTTATTGGATACAACTAAAAATGATTTTTTGAGTTTAAGCCAAGAGGAAATGCTTGTAGATTTAGAGGCTCAAAAAGGCGTAATAAAAGATAAAATTATAGATTTGGCGATAGAGTTGGATCCAAAAGCTAATAAGGCAACTTTGGATATAATAATTAAGAAAGCAAGAGAAGCTGGGGTAGAAGGTATTGTTGCTAAATGCATAAAAAGAGGTCGTGGAAATGAGACAAGGGTTATAAATAATAGAACAAAGCCGGGTTGGATGGAGTGGTTGTTTTTTGGTGATAAGGTTAGCGAAGTTTTGGGTATGTCGGCAAAAGGTAAGTTGTTAGAAACGGAAATTAAGGTTTTATTATCCCGTTTTATAGTTACAAAATTATTAGCAGATGCAAAAGATGGTATAGATTCAAACAAAATAACAATGATTCTTGGCTCTATGATGCCTATTACGTTAACATGTTTTGGTGTTTATAAAATTTTTAGCAAGTCTTATGAGCTTTATCGTGGAATACCAAAAAAGAAAAAAGATATTGATGATATGATGCTAAAAATAAGTGCGATAATTAATAAAAATATTAGTAAAAAATGTTTTAATGCTCAAGATCAGGGTTTTTTATGTTATTATGTTAATAGATGTAAAAAAAGTTTAGACGTTGTTGCAGAACATTTGAGACCAAATATATTGGCAGATTTATCATATATTTCATCTAGCTTAAATCTTATGTATGAAAAAATGCAAATACTCCAAAGTTTAAAAATAATGCTTTATGTTAAGTAATTTTTTTGATATAATTTTTCGGTTGTTATAATTATTTTTTATTTTTATGCGGGTATTTTTGAGAAATACCTATAAATTACGAAGGGTCTTTTGATGGCTGATTATAATAGAATTATTTTGGTTGGAAATTTAACTCGAGATCCAGAGTTGAAAACTCTTGCTTCCGGGCAACCATTATGCAGACTTGGTTTGGCATCAAATCGTCAATTTAGAAATAGACAAACCGGAGCAATGATCCAAGAAGTTTGTTTTATAGATGTTGATGTTTGGGGAAATCAAGCAGAAAGCTGTAAGCAATATTTACAAAAAGGTCGTGCTGTTTTGATTGAAGGAAGATTGAAATACGATACTTGGCAAGATGCTAATGGCGGTGGAACAAGAAGTAAGCATACAGTTGTTGCTGATAAAGTTGTGTTCTTGTCGTCACAAGGTGGCGCAAATGTTTCTGATGACATGTCAGACATGGATCAAGATTCTGGTAGCGGTGTTAGAAATCCTGGTAGTCAGTTGGAAAGAGAATTACTTGATCAAATTGATCAGATAAAAGAGAAGGCGGCTAAAAAAGATAAGCCGGCAGAAAAAAGAGTTGTGACAAAGAAGTCTTCAAGTCATGACGATGGTGACTTAGATATGGCTGGTGGAAATAAATTTCAAGACGAGCCACCATTTGAAGACGACTTACCATTTTAATTTAATTATTAAATAAATTAACAATTAAATTTTTTAAAAATTATTTATTTGTTAAATAAAAGTTAAGAGAGAAGATTGCAAATTAAGTTTTACAATCTTCTCTCTTTTTTATTAATGTTTTTAACTTTGATATTTGTTTTTAACCAGCCTTAAAACTCCAAATTGGAACCCAATAACTTATAGGAGCAATATATTTTACACAAAGAAGAGTTACAGAGTATCTTGGATCTGAGGTATATGAGCTATAGTTTGCTCTATTTAGTGTTACTGCGCCAAAAGCTCCATACGTAAAGTTTGAATTTATAATTGCGGTGGTTGTGTTATCACCTCGTATAGTAAGTGTTGCACCATCATTTTGGCCCCAGCTGTAAACAATTGTTAACATTTTTCCCATGTCATTTGCAGAGCCGTTATATAGATAAGCAACTACGGGATTTATTCCAGTAGAGTCATTTAAAAGAATACTCGTATCAAGTACACCTAAAATACCAGATGGCATATCGTCAGTTTTGCTATTAAGATTAAGAGCGTAGATTGATAAGCTACTCATATTTCGTTTTTTTAGTCCATATTCTTCTTTATATGTAGTAGCGCTATTAAATATTGTATTGGTATTAAATGTTGATGCGCCAGTGACATTGAGGGTATTGGCGTTTATGCCAGTTGCAGTTAATGTATTTCTCAAATTAGTAGCACCGGTAACACTAAGTGCGCCAGTAATATCAGCCGAACTTCTCAAAGTAGTAGCGCCTGTGACGCTAAGTGTGCCTGTTAGATTGGTGGCACCAGTAACGTTTAGAGTATTGGCGTTTATACCAGTTGCAGTTAATGTATTTCTCAAATTAGTAGTACCGGTAACATTAAGTGTGCCGGTAATATCAGCAGAACTTCTCAAAGTAGTAGCGCCTGTGACGTTAAGTGTGCCTGTTAGATTGGTGGCGCCAGTAAC
>LBOA01000047.1:0-740 GCA_000989195.1 candidate division TM6 bacterium GW2011_GWF2_30_66 | reverse complement strand
TAACATTAAGTGTGCCGGTAATATCAGCAGAACTTCTCAAAGTAGTAGCGCCTGTGACGTTAAGTGTGCCTGTTAGATTGGTGGCGCCAGTAACGTTTAAAGTATTGGCGTTTATACCAGTTGCAGTTATTGTACCGGCTGAGAAATTTCCAGATGCATCACGAGCAACTATAGCGCCAGTAGTATTTAAGTTTGTTGCTGTTGTTGCTGAGTTGGAAACTTTTCCAGCAGTTGAGATTGTAGCTAGTTTAGTGTCAACGATTGCTGCAGAAGCGTCAATATCAGCGTTTACTATAAGTGAATTTGTAAGGCTTCCAGAAGCGTCATTGTGAACGATGCCGCCTGTTATTCCAAATTGTGATATAGAAACATTACCGCTTCCATCTATAGTTAAGCGTTCGTTGCCAAATGTAGAAATACCAATTTTGCCTTCTGAAATTTTGTAGATACCTGTAGTTGGTTCATCAGTAAAACTTAGAGATGGAGTATCTGGAGCAAAGCCAGAAGATATAGATAATATTGATCCAACGGTGAAATTAGCATCAGTTTTTAGAGTGTCTGCAACATCTCGATAAAGATTTGTAGCTGTGTCTACGCCAGGGGCCCATACTAATTTTGCTACAGTATTTGTAGGTAGTGTTGCATTTGTTGCAACAGGGAATTCGATTTGATTGTCAAAACCATTTAATTTCATGACGGCGTTTTGACCTCTGGCAGCTTGACCTGATGTGTCGCTATTT
>LBOA01000046.1 GCA_000989195.1 candidate division TM6 bacterium GW2011_GWF2_30_66 | reverse complement strand
ATAATATATTTACATATATTGTTGATTTTTTATGGTGAAAGTAAAAATGTTATGCTTGATTTTTATGTTTATATTTTAAAATGTCATGATGGTTCTTATGCTCCAGGAGGGAGCACAAATATATAATCTCTTATAATATCGAAAGTATTGTGTTCAAATTATTTTCTGTTGTACTTTCGGCATTTCTTTCAAAAATTTGTTTTTTATATTTTTCCCAGTCATTTGATTCATAAAAATCTTTAATATCTTTTAGTGAGCATGAATATACAAATGGTCGGCCTTCTATTCCCTTTGCTTCTAGCAAGCTTTTCAGAGTAAATAGTTTTTGTATTTTTTTGTGAGAATTTAGTAGGTTATAAGTTTTTTCTGATATAGTTATTTTTCTTTTCTGTGATTGTTTTGAATGAGCTTCATAGCGCTGAGCATTATTAATAGTTTTTGAAACGACAGCTATTGGAACTATATTTTTAGATTTATTTAATTTATAAAAATAGGTCATTCCGGTTTCAAGGCCAAGATCAAATTTTTTTGGAAAATATTCCTGTTTTTTTGTTTTTATTAATTTTGACATTTTTATAACAAATTCTATTGAGCATAAAAATGCATTTATAAAAGATTCTTTGTTGTTTATCTCACTTCTTTTTTTTGGAAATATTACTACAAAAGAATCGCCAGCTGTTGATGTAAGATGCGCATTCCAATGGTTAAATATTTTTTCTGCAGAATCAGAGTATTCTGACATAAACATTGCGGGCATTTCATCTTTTGGGCATTGATTGCAAAAAAACGTAAAATTTCTTATGTCGCAGAAAAGTATTGTGCCGTTTACTCCCAGTATTCTTTTATTTTTATTCTCGTTATCTACTGTATTAATTGTTTTATACTCTATATCAATTTTTTTTAGTAAGTCTCTGAAACTTTTTTTGCGAGATATGCTTGGCTTTTCATTGATTTCTTTTTGATCTAGAATAATTAATCTATTATTTGTTTGTATTTTTTCGTTTGATTGTGGCTCTTTTTTTATTAATTCTTGAGATTCTTGTTTTTCTATTAGTTGGTTATAATTTTTTTGTGAGCCTGGGGTATTTTGTGCACTATTATCGTAAAAATCATAAGTAAATTCTTCATTATTATTTGCTAATTTTGTAATTAATAATCTTGGAATTTTATAAGTTTTTTTAATTGATGAATTTTTTGGGCTTTTACTTTTTTCGAATAAGTTCATTTTACTAGTGGTTAGATAAGAACAGTGTGTTTTTTCTTGGCATTCCTTATCTTCTTTTTCCCCAAGAACTTTCATTTTGTTATTTGTTTTTATTTGATTAAACATTTGCATGCATTTTGTGTTGTGATTAATTAAAAGTAAAATACAAATAAAGCATGATAATATATTTTTTAATTTACTTGTGAATAATTCACAGGTGAATAATTTGTGAGTAAATAATTTTTTTGTTAGCTGCAATTTAATATCCATTTTTTATCCCCCAAATTTAATATTATATTTTTAAGTTGCCTATTTTATTATAAATATATTTTATAGTTGCAAAAAAATCAATAATTTGCCTAATTAAATGAGTTATATTAATAACAAATAATGTTTTTATAATAAAAATTAATAGTTTAGTATTTATATTCCCATATCCTCAAAAAATGCATCTTGGCTAGGCTGACGGCTTAAGAAATTTTCAAGTAAAGTATTTGGATCTATGCTTCCGCCGGGGGCAAGTATTTTTTCTCTGTATTCTTTTCCTGCAATTGGATTAAGAAGTCCTTGTGTTTTAATTTTACAGAACATATCTAAGGCAAAAACTTTTGACCACATATAACTATAATATTTTGCGCCATAGTCTGTTAGGTGTCCAAAAGATGCGTACATATTGTCTTGATTGCTATATTCTATGTTTTTTCGCATTTTATTTGTTAGATTATCTAATAATTCTTTTGGATCTATATTTTTATTTTCTTTATTATCAGCAAAATAATCTAGAGACAGGGTTGCCAAAAAACATTGACGTTGTAGAAAATCGCCTGTTTCAAAATTTTTAATTTTCAATATTTTTTCTATTAATTCATCTGGTAATGGCTCGCCTGTTTTGTAGTGGCTGCTTATTTTTTTTAAAATTTCTTTATCAGATAACCATTCTTCTAGCATTTGTGAAGGCATTTCAACAAAATCGGTTTTTACATTTGTACCAGAAAAAGATGCAATACTTGTTCTTCCCAAAATTGAGTGTAATGCGTGACCAAGTTCATGGAAAAAAGTTTCTACATCATCTCGTTGCATCAAGGCCGGTTTATTTTGTGTTGATTTAGGGAAGTTTGCAACAACTAAGCATACACAAGGGCCGTTATTTTCTACGGCAGAAATAATTGTATTTTGGCATGCGTGACTAAATTTGTTTTCTCTAGGGTGTAAGTCTATTAATAAGTATCCGATTGGTTCATGATTTTGCTCATAAGATTTTAAATTTTTAGAAGTTAGCTCTTGAGACTCTAAGCTTATTAGATTTTTTTTGTTATTTTCATGGCAATTTTGACTTGTGCAGTCATAAACTTCTATTAATTTAACATCAGGATGCCATAAATTTTTTGCATCAGAGATTTTAAATTTAAGGCTAAAAAATTGTTCGTAAATATCTAATAATTCTTTTATTGTTTTGTCAGTAGGGAAATAGTTGGCAATTTCTTGTTCATCTATTTTTAAATTCTTCTTTTTGTAGCAATTTTTTATATATCGCGAGTCCCAGGTTTTTATTTTGCCAGTATGAGAAAGTGTGACGCCTTCTGGCAAGTTAGATTTTAGTATCTCAAATTCTTGTTGTGCTTTAATCTCAGATTTTTTGTAAAGTGTTTTAAGAAATTTTTGTACAGTTTCTGGATTTTTTGCCATTTCATCATCAAGATCAAGATGTGAGTAACTTTTAAAACCTAGTAGTTTGGCGAGTTTATCTCTTTTTATTATCATGTCTTGTAATATTTGTTTATTTTTCGGATAGGCTTTATTGCTAAATGCTATGTATAATTTTTCTCTAGTACTTTCTGTAGCGCAATTATCCATTATATGGAAATAAGTTGGATAATCTATCCCTAAGATAAAATTGTCGCCAGATTTTTCTAGAGAATCTATAAATTCTTTTTGACAGCCGGTAAGTTCTTCTGGTTTAACTATTATTGTCCTGTTATCTTGGGCAATATTTGTTTCGAAATTAAGTTCAAGTTCAGCTAGTTCTTTATTTAGGCTTCTAACTTTATCCAATTGTTCTTCTGGCAAATCTAAACCTGCGCGTTTATAGTCTTGTATCGTTTCTTCTATAAAATATATCTGTTCTTGAGATAAGTTTTCTTTTTTAGAGTTGCTTTGATAATAATCTTTTATCGCCTGATATAATTTTACGTTATTACTAAACTGTTCTATGAAAAAATCTTGTATTTTAAGGATTTCTTCTTGTGCAGTTTCGCGTATTTCTTTTTCTGGGCTTAACATTTCAAGGGTATGCAGGCAGCTTGAAAATATTACAATATTGCTCAGTGATGTTAGCTGATCAAAAGCTTTTATTGTATTTTCGTAGGTTCTGTCTTTTGATTTTATTTTTATTATTTTGTCTAATTTGTCTTGAGCTTCGTTTATAAAATTGTTTACAAGATTTTTAATTTCTTTTGCTGTTTTTGGAAACAGCTTTGATATATCTTCTTTGTTTATAATTTTTGATAACATAATTTGCCCTTAATATTTAATTATTTTAATAATTATATTTTACATAATTATGGTTAAAAAGTCAGGGCATTATATTTTTTATTATAAAATTGGTTTATTTTCGTGAAAATGCTGTAAATAAAGGCCATACTTTTTATGGTATAGCCCTTATTTTATTTAAATTATAATAATTCTTAAATTTTTAATTTATTTTTTATTTCTATAGCATATTCGGCCTGCGTAGAAGGTTGTACGCTATTTGCGCCATGGCCACTGTCTGTATTTAAGTTTTTTATACCAGAAGATTTATCTTGTTTTATCAAAAAAGAATTTCCATGATATAGTCTTACGCTATCAGTGTGCCCATTTCTTGCCTCTATTGTAAATTCTTTTCCATTATTTTCGATTGTTATCGATTTTATAAGGTCATAGAAATTTTTTGTAACATAATTTTGATTGGCGATTGTCCATGAGATAGGCAGTGGCTTTTGGCTAGCAACACCTATTAAGCCGGTATCTTTAGGTTTAATTTCTTTAGAGTTTGATCCAATAGTAATATTTACAGGTTTTTTTGTTGCATTTGTTACCAAAACATCAGTTTGCCAAATAGCATTCTCTATTTTGTGTTTTATTAATTCTCCATTTTTTTCGGTAATTTGATATTTTTCACCATATTTTCCGCTTATTGTGATAACGTGGGGGTGATTGTATTTTTCTGCAGTTTTGTAGTGTAAATATACTTCGTCATCAATAAAAATATTCCATCTTATTTCTCTAGGGCCGGATGTTGAGGGTAAAAATTTTTCTTGCCATGGCGCAATAATGTTTATTTTTTTTATAATTTTAGATTCTGATTCCACATAAGCTGAGATTGTTTTATTAGTATTATTTTTTAATGTTACACCGTAACCTATTTCAATTTTAGAAAACAAATTACTTGGAACGATTAACAATCCTGTTAAAAGCATCAGGCTTGTTAATATGCATATTTTTTGTTTTGTTTTATTAAAAGTTTTCTTCATGTTATTCTCTTTCTGTTATTTTACTTAATAATATTCATTTCGATTTGGTTTTTAGGCTTTTTAACTAATGGCGTTTGGTGTAATTTTAAAGTTTCATCCGAAATTATTTTTTTAGCATCTATTTCTGAGGAGTTTGATTTTGTAATTGTTCCTGGAAATATTGTTCCTGGAGTTGTTGGTGCTGGCAATGCGACTGTATTATATTTTAAAAAATTATAGACTTTTTCTGCTTCAAATTTTTCGTTAGAATCAGAAATATTTTTTGGGTCTTTTAATAAATCTATTGGTAGTTTTCCGTCTAAATTTTTTATATTTTTATCGGCACCATTTTCAACAAGAGTTTGTATAATATCAAATATTATTGTGTTGCCCATATTTACAGCATGGTGCAACGGTGTCCAGCCTAAATCGTCTTTTATATTTAAATTTGCGCCTCGTTTTATAAGTTCTCTCAAGATTATTGGAAGGCCACCATTTTTTATAATAACATTAATTATGTAGTCATTTTTTCCTGGTTTTTCACCAATTGTTGTAAAAAGATAATCTGGACTTAAATTCCACTTATTAATTAGGTTTATTGCTTTGTCTATGTCCAGCTTTGCGCCTTCTATTTTTCTATCTTCTATTTTCATTGTGTTTATGAGTGATAAGAATAGTTCCTTTTCTTCCATTGGGGTTAATTTTATTGTGAGTCCAGTTTTTTGATCCACTTCTTGAATAAATGGTAAAGGATTTGCAAGTTGTGGAGTGTTCATTGCTTTATTGATTTGTGAGGAAAAACAACATGTTATTATAGTTATAAAAAAAATAGCTTCTAAAAATTTTATATTATTCATGAAACTCTCCAGTTTTTTATATTTTTTTTTATTATATTTATATTTATTGATTATGCGCATAATCAATAAATATAAATATAAATTTTAGTTATTTTATACTGGTTTCTAGTTCTTTTATTTTAACTTCAAGCTTTTTTGCATCTTCTCTCTTTTGTTTTGTATACTGTGAAGTAAATCCAGGGGAAGATTCAAGATAATTATATATTTCTCTTAATTCTTGTTTATATTTATTAAGTTCAGCTTTTTTTGTGTTTATGTTTATTGGATTTTTTTGCGCATTATTCATCGCATTTACTGGGGCAGAAAAACATACAGCCAAAACTGATAAAGTTAAGACCGGTAATAATCCCAATTTTCTTATTGTCTTCATATAACTCTCCTTTTTTTAGGTTTAAAAAATTAATTATACATTTTCTATTATATTCTAATCTCCCTTTATTATAATTCTGGCATATTTGGAAAATTAAAATCAAGAGTTTTGTGTAAAATTTTGTTGCAATGTGAAATAAATTGGGTGAAGGCGGCGTTAAATGGGGGGGGGTGGTTTATTAGAATATTTAGTGGTTTTAATAAAATTATGGGCTATTTTTGTAATTTTTTATTTAGAAACCCTATTTATTTGTGCTCCTGTCTTGCCTAAGGCTTTGCCAGAAACTAAGAACGAAAACAATGAGTTTATAGTTTTTATTTTACATAGTCTTGGCTAACTATGGTTTATTTAATTAAAATATTTGTCAGTTGTTGGCGATTATTAGTTGCTAATTAATTGGCAACTAATAATCGCGCGTTTTAACGTTTTACTTTTTTTGAAATTCTCATAATGATTGAAAATAATAAAAAGTAGGCCTAGTTTTTATTTCGCATAAGCATATCTAATTTATTTTTAAGTAGGTCTATTTCTGCATTAAGTTTTCCTATTCTCTCAAGCTTGAATTTTTCAATTCTCTCTTCACCTTCTTTCCACGTTTCTCCATATTTGCCAATAGAATATTCTTGATTATCTGCAACCGCTTTTATTTCTTTTTGTAGTTCATCGATTTTTAATAACATGTAAAGTCTTGATTTCTTTTTGTAGTTTTCATCAATAAGATTATTGTGTACATAATCGTAATCTGTGAATCTTCCATATTCAGTTGGAAGAACACTTAGTTTTTCATTTTTAGCCTTATGTTTATTAAGAAGTTGTTGTGCCATGTCAAAAATAGCATCTAATCCTTGTTTTTTGCTGATTTTTTTATTATCAATATCCATAGTTGAATCATCTTTTTTTAGAGCTTGTAATTTGTTTTCTAATTTTGCAAGTTCTGCAAATACTGACATGCTGTCTTCTTTTGGAACTATATTAACATTTGCACCTTTTTCAATGAGTTTTTTTGCTAATTCAAAATTTAGTCTTTGAATTGAATAAAGTAGAGGAGTTCTGCCTGAACTTTTTGTTGGTATATTTATGTCAGCTCCCTTTTCTATTAAATAATTTGCTAATTTATTTGTATTATCGAGGGAACTGCTGTTTTGAGTGATTAAATTTAAAATAGGATATTCTTCACCATCTTTAAACCTAGGCTTTCCGTCATCTTTTAGGCTAGTTTTTAGGGAGTCGTATTTGAAAATAAAATTTTTTAAATTTATTTTATTGTCTTCTATTTCTTTTATTATCTCTTCAGCGGATTTATGTTCAGCGAACAACATATTTAATAATTTTTCTTCAGGCTTATATTTAAATATAGCTTTTTGTTTTTCTTGTTCTTTGGCTTTTTTATCTTTCTCTATTTTATCTTTCTCAGCTTTGCTCTTCTTTTGTTCGTCTAGTTTCTTTTTCTCAGCATTTTCCCTTTTCTGTTTTTCCTGTTCTGATCTTTTATTTTGTTCAGCCTCTCTTTTGATCTTTTCATTTTTTTGATTTTCGATCTTTCGTGTTTTTTCTGATTGTTCTTTTTCTATTTTTTCTTTCTCTAATTTCTCTTGAGCTAATAATTTAGTATTTAATTCTGTTTCTTTCTTGGGAGCTGCGTCTTGTTTTTTTTCAGTTGCTGTCGTCTTTACTTCTGGTTTTACTTCAACTTTTACGGCTGGCGTCTTTTGGCCCTCTTGTATGAAGTTAAAGGCTTTGACATTTGTTTCGTTAGATTTGGTTGTTAATCCACTTACCTCACGTATGTCGTATGTTTCGCCATTTCCTTTTATGGTTATTTCGTGAGGATACTCGTATCTTTCTTTTATATCGTTTTTAAAATTTAGTTTGTTTTTTTCGTATCTTTCTTTATCTTTTTTGTCTAATTTGTTTTCGTCAGCGGTTTTTGGATTGAGAGTTCTGTAACTGCCGATTTCCTTACCCTTATTATCGTAAACATTCCAAAATATATGTCTAAAGCCACCTTTTTTTGAGGGTAAAAATTGTGATAAGTTTGGTGCAATATCCACAATTTTAGTAGCG
>LBOA01000045.1 GCA_000989195.1 candidate division TM6 bacterium GW2011_GWF2_30_66 | reverse complement strand
ATTATAAAATCAATAAAAATTAATGCCGCAACTCCAGAAGCTGCTAAAAAAGCCGCTGAAGAAATGGTCCAAAAAGATAAATAAATAGCGTGAATTTTTGTAAGGCAAAAAGCTTGCATTTAACAGATGCAAGCTTTTTGCCTTACAAAAATTTAATTATAAAAATATTACAAAATTACTTATCTTCAAATTGCATCAAAAATTGACCGAGAGAATCTGGATTTAGAGAAATAGAATTGATGCCGAATGAAATTAAAAATTTTGCAATCTCGGGCAAATCTGATGGCGCCTGCCCACATATACCAATGGGCTTGCCATGTTTTTTTGCACCTTCGATGGCCAAAGCCATCATTTTTTTTACAGCCGGATCTCTTTCATCAAACAGCTTGCTTAAAATACCAGAATCCCTATCTACGCCCAAAGTTAATTGAGTAAGATCGTTAGAGCCTATCGAAAAACCATCAAAAAATTTACAAAACTCTTCTATCAAAATTACATTTGACGGGATTTCACACATCATGATAATTTCCAAACCAGAATCACAAGCCCCCTGCTTTATGTCCAAATCCAAAGCACCATTAAACCCCTTAAACTCCTTATAACCAGTACCACTTTTAAAATCACTTTCACCAATATTACAATTAACGTTCTCACTACCTATATCATCTTTGCAAGCCTCTAAATTTACTCTCGCCCCCCTTTTTAAACCATTTTTCTCTAACTCTAACAAAACCAATTCTGCTTCTTTTAAAGTTCTTACGAAAGGGATCATGACCTTAATATTATTTAAACCCATTATTTCTATACATTTTTTAACAGCTTGGCACTCTAATGCAAAAGCCTGACTATAATTTTGATTATAATATCTGCTTGCACCTCGCCAACCAATCATAGGATTTTCTTCTTGTGGCTCAAAATACTGACCACCAATTAAATTGCGATACTCGTTAGTTTTAAAATCAGAAAATCTCACAATAACAGGCTTTGGATAAAAAGCTGCTGCAATATTACCTATTCCACAAGCCAATCTATCGACAAAAAACTCACTCTTATTTTTGTACGCGCGTGTTAAATATTCTATTTTTTCCAAAATTTGCGCATCTTGAATTTTCTCTGGCGCTATTAAAGCCATTGGGTGAATTTGTATAGTATTACTTACAATAAATTCTATACGCGCAAGTCCAACACCATCATTAGGTAAAAAAGATGCTACAAAAGCTCTTGATGGATCTGCAATATTTACCATAACTTTACAATTATATTTATTATTAAAATTTTCAAGAGTAATCTCTTCAATTTTCGTATTAAACACCTCAAAATCAAGTACTCCAGAATAAATAAAACCAGTTTGCCCTTGACTACAATCTACGGTTACTTCTTGCCCATTTTGCAATATCTCTGTTCCATTTTTTGTACCAACTATCGCTGGAATATTAAGCTCTCGACTTACAATTGCAGCATGACAAGTTCTACCACCCCTGTCTGTAACAATCGCAGAAGCTTTTTTCATTGCTGGCACCCAGTCTGGATCTGTCATTTGCGTTACCAGAATATCTCCAGCTTGTACCTGCGAAATATCTTTTGCATCTTTTATAACTTTTATCTTCCCAGAAACTATTTTATTGCCGATACTTTGCCCAGTTACTAAAATTTTAGACTCTAAATTTTGTATTTTTTCGAGCTTATAAGTTTTTAAAATACCATAATCACTTGCATTTTCATTTTTTAAGCCATGTATAGTCTCTGGCCTAGCCTGTAAAATATACAATCTACCATCTTGACCATCCTTTGCCCACTCAATATCCATTGGGGTCCATTTATTATTTATATTGCTATAATGCTTCTCTATTGCTATCGAATAACGAGAAAGCTCCAAAATCTCAAGATCACTTAAAGTAAAAGAATCACGCTCTTGCAAACTCGTACTTATTGTTTTTGTAAAAATTTTTTTATTATTTTTTGAATAAACTATTTTATTATTTTTGTCTCCCAAAGTTTTCTTTACAATAGGCCTAAATCCGGCTTCTAAAGCAGGCTTAAAAACAAAAAACTCATCCGGAATAACTTCGCCTTTTACAACTATTTCACCAAGGCCATAAGAAGAATTTATGGTAATTATATCTGGAAATCCACTTTCAGTATCAAGTGTAAAAATAACACCTGCACTTGCTAAATCTGATCTTATCATTTTCTGCACACAAACAGAAAGCGCAACCTTAAAATGGTCAAAACCTTTCTCTATTCTGTAAACTATCGCCCTTTCAGTAAACAAAGAAGCCATACACTTTTTGCAAGACTCTATTAAATCTTTTTCACCCCTAACATTTAAAAATGTTTCTTGTTGTCCCGCAAAAGACGCTCCTGGCAAATCTTCAGCGGTAGCAGAAGACCTAACAGCAACAGAAAAATTATTTTTATTATCACATTCATACAATTTACATAACTGTAAATATGCTAGCTCAATTTCACTTTGCAGCTCTTGCGGCATATCACCATTTTTTATTAAATCTCTAATTTCATGACTAACTTTTTTTAAAATTTTGCTGTCATTATAGTCTTTTAATTCAAGCATATTCTTTCTTATTTTATCAACTAGATTATTATGCTCTAAAAAATACCAATAAGCTTGTGCAGTTACTGCAAAACCTTGAGGAATTCTTACTCCAACATCAGAAAGACTCGATATCATTTGCCCCAAGGAAGCAGTTTTCCCACCAACTGACGCTATATCTGTAATTTTTATATCGTTAAAAAACTTTATATACTTCATAACTTACCTCATTTATATACTTATAAAAATTCCATATCGCACTGAAAAAATCGTAACAATAATAATAAAAGTTTTTCAACAAAAAACTCTTTACAAATTTGATTGTATTGACAAAAACCCTAAATTATATAAGTATTTATAATAAGATAAAAAAATGTTTAATTAAATCTTACTCAATAAAAACATGCTAATAAAGCATTATAAGCGATGAAAGGCCTCTAAAGCAAACGCTACAGAGAGCTTTCTATGTTAATAAAATAAATTATTAAAATAAAAATAAGCACATAAAGATTGCTTTATTTTTTAATAAAAAATTAGATTTATTTATATTTAATAAGGGGAAAAATGTTTAAAAAAATAAACTTTAATCTAATATCGACAGGTCTTGCTGTATTCTCATTACTTTTTGGAGCTGGAAATCTAATGTATCCTGTTGCCGTTGGCATAGATGCAGGAAAATATAACTTAATCGCCCTCTCAGGATTTTTAATTACAGCCGTATTGTTACCGTTAATGGGATTAGTTGCAATGATACTATATAATGGCGATTACGAAAGTTTCTTCTTTAGATTAGGTAAAATACCTGGAAAAATAATGATAGCAACATGCATGTTAATAATTGGTCCAGGCCTCGTAATTCCTAGAATAGTCTCTGTAGCCCACTGCATGATGATTCCATTTTTACCTTTTGATTTTCTTAAAAATACAGGATTTTTATCTTTATTTATTTTTAGCATAATCTATCTAACAATAACATTTCTTGGCGCATTCAAAGAAAATAAAATTGTCGACATTTTAGGATACATAATAAGCCCAATGCTTTTAGCTTCGCTCGCAATTGTTATAATAAAAGGCTTATTTACAGCAGAAAACTTCGTAACCACTCAAAAAACTCCGATTACACTTTTTTATAAAAACATGATAAGAGGCTATCAAACACTAGACTTACTTGGCACATTATTTTTTGCATCTATAATAATAAAAATATTAAGAGATAAATTCTATAAAAAAAGTGATGGAAAAATAAACGTAAAAGAACTCGCAGTATTTGGTCTAAAAGCTGGCACAATAGGAGTAAGTCTTCTAGCAATAATATATATCGGGATTGGCATTATTTCAGCATACCATGGACATGGCCTATCCGCGCTAAGACCTGGCATAGCTTTCAAAGAAATTGTTTTTATTGTTGCTGGAACAAGTGGCGCTGCTTTACTCGCAATAGCAACATTAATGGCCTGTTTATCTACGTCTATTGGCCTAGGAGCCGTTACCGCAGAATATATACAAGAAAACATATTCAAAAATAAAATAAGCTATACAAGATCACTTATAATAATAATGTTAGCCTCATTACCACTATCTTTATTTGGAATAAGAGGCGTTTTGGCAATAGCCGGTGGCCCTATAACATTCATTGGGTACCCAACACTTATAGCGCTTACAATATGCAATATTTTATACAAATTATTTAAATTTAAATATGTCAAAATACCTGTCTTTGGGACATTTATAATCACACTCATATACTATTATTTTGTATAATATAAAAATAACACATAAGCCAACACACTAACATTGACAAAAAGTAAAAATTATGACAACCTATACTTAGAAAGTGTGATATTTTATTAACATTTAATTGGCACAAAAAGGAGCTACAAAATGGAATTTCTTCATAAAAAAAATCTAACATGTGATAACTATAAAAAAAATTATATTCAATCATCTTTGAAAAGCCACACACAAACAAAAACTGAAAACACATTTTGCTCATGTCTCACACCAATCTTTATCACACTATCTCTTTTATCTATTTTAGCTCTAATTTCAACTTGGTGTATGTTTTTTTCAACTTGCGCCTAAAACTAAAATAAAAATTTAATTTAAAAAATTACTACTCAAAACATATATTTAAAGTAAAATATTACTAAAAGTTAAACAAAAAATTTAACTTGCAATAAAATTATGCGATTTATAAGGGAAATAAAATGCTAAAAAAAATAAATTTTAATTTAATCGTAACTGGCCTGGCAGTATTTTCAATGCTATTTGGCGCCGGAAATTTAATGTACCCTATAGCAGTCGGCTTAAGCTCTGGTAAATATACCTATATAGGCTTAGCCGGTTTTTTAATAACAGCAGTATTATTACCATTAATAGCGCTAGTTGCAATGATATTATTTAATGGCGACTATGAAGCTTTTTTTGAAAGACTAGGAAAAATACCTGGGAAAATTATGATGGCCGCATGCATAATAATTCTTGGTCCTGGTCTTGTAATTCCAAGAATCGTATCTGTAGCTCATCTAATGATCTCACAATTTTTACCATTCGAAATACTACAGTCTCTATTTGTTTTTAGTATAATTTATTTGGGAATAACATTTTTAGGTGGGTTTAAAGAAAATAAAATCGTAGACATTCTCGGATTAGTTATAAGCCCGCTTCTTCTTGGTTCGCTAGCAATAGTTATAATAAAAGGCTTTCTCACATCAGAAACTTTTGTCCCTACAAGCTCAACGGCTCTAAAAGCCTTTGGTACAAATATGTTAAGAGGCTACGGGACACTTGACTTACTTGGTACTTTATTCTTTGCTTCTATTATAATAAAAATTTTAAAAGACAAGTTCTCGAATAATAATTGCGATAAGATCTGCTTAAAAACACTAGCTATTTTTGGACTTAAGGCCGGCACAATAGGCGTAGGCTTACTAGCAATAGTATATTGGGGATTAAGCTTTTTAGGCGCATATCACGGCCATGGTTTAATAGATTTAAATGAAGGCGAAGCTTTTAAACAAATAGTTTTAAATGTTTCTGGAATACACGGCGCGTTAATCCTTGGAATAGCAACATTAATGGCCTGCTTATCAACTTCTATAGGTCTTGGAGCTGTTACTGCTGATTATATTCAAAAAAATATATTTCAAAATAAAGTTAGTTATATAACATCACTAACAATTGTTATGCTTGCCTGCATACCATTATCATGTTACGGTCTTGGCGCAGTTTTAAAAATAACAGGAGGCCCATTGACATTTATCGGCTATCCAACATTAATTGCGCTTACTATATGTAATATATTATACAAATTATTTAACTTTAAATATGTAAAAACTCCTGTAGCTGCAACATTTATAATAACTTGCTTAGCTTACTTTATATTTTGATATTATTTATATTTGCTTACACAAATCAAGAGCGTGTCTTTATATTTTAATATATTGACACGCTCTTAAAACATATATATTCTCTCTATAGCTTATTCAAAGCTAGTTATACAAAAAATATTATAAAAAATAAAGCAACTTAACAGGAGAAAATATGAATAAAAAAATAAAATCTATTATCTTAACACTTACAATTTTATGCTTTTTTTCACAAACAAGCTTCGCAAATCCAAAACTTTATAAAATAAGAACCGCATTAGCTTTATTTGGATCGATTTTTGGTCTAACTGCATTAAAATATAATATAGACAAAAAAAACAGCGCAAAAAACACACAAAAACCAAAACAAGATCCAAATAATTGTACTGATTTTGTAAATGGAAAATTTGATAAAACAGTTCTTATTTCGAACATTTAAGCCTTGACAGAAACAGCAAATAAAGATACCATATCTACTATAAATTAAATAATTTTTTTATAATAATTTGAAGGAAAACATGAATAAAAAGATAATGTCTTTTGTTTTTTTAGGCTTAATGCTTGGTTCTTTTATACAAACAGAATGCGCTTTTACATTTAAAAAAGCCGCAATACTAACATCAGCTTTAGTTGCTGGTTTAGCAATATACAGATATAACTCAAAAAAAACTGAAAAAGAACCTCTATCAAGATTTGAAATAGAAAAATTAAAAACTTTTGCCATAAATAAAAACTTTAAAGAATTTGCCAACCAAATTTGGTATTTTGTAGACGACATAATCGTTGGACAACCTTACAAAGCAGATGGTGTTATTGCGGACAAAGAAGGTAAATTAGAAGTTAAAAAAGGTAATCCATGCTCAGGTCTTATGGGAAACATAGAAAAACAAATAAAGCCTGTTTCAACCGCATTAACAGCAATTGTTGCAGTAATAAGCTTCTATAATTTCGATTCTATCTTAAAAAAATACTATTCAATTACGGATGCTCTTGATTCTGTCTGTGACTGCTAATTATAATTGAAATATAAAATATAAGAAGGTCGCTATAAAAGGCGGCCTTTTTTATTAAAAAAATGCTTTAAGTATGTGCCAATACCAAGGCATACAGGATATAACATGATAATTTTTGTTTTATATGATGGAATAAAAAACTCAGTATTTGACGGACAAGTTTTAAAACCCCTAGAAAACAAAGTAAATAACTCACAAATAAACGATAATCACACAAAAAAAGCTATAATTATAAGCTTTGAGAAAGAAAATATCTCACAAGAATATATAAATCAAAAATTAAAAGATAAAAAAAATATAGAACTTATAATCCTAAAGCGCGGCCCATTTATTGGAAAATTTAAATTAATTCAAGATGTTTTTAAACTAAAAAAAATATTAACAAATTATAAAAATTATAATCTAACCGCAAGAGGTCCACTGGCCGGATTTATTTGTGCAAAAGCAGCAAATTTTACAGATCTAGGCTCATTTACAATACAAGCTAGAGGTTTAGTCGCTCAAGAATATAAATATGCAGGAAAAAAAGAAAAACCAATAAAAAAGCTATTAAATATTTTAAGATATTATCAGTTTAATAATTTAGAGAAAAGTGTTTATAGAAAAGCACATAACTTACCTAAAACCAAAATAGAGGCTGTAAGTTTTGCCTTAAAAGAGTATTTGATTAAAAGTTTTGGCGCAAAAAGTGAAATAATAGATATCGCTCAAGATGACATACCAAAAAATTTAGACAAAAATTTAATCTCGAAATGGAAAATAGAAATTAGAAATAACTTAAATATAACACATGAAAGCATAGTTTACTGCTATAATGGCTCAATAAAAGCATGGCAATGCCCTCAAGAAGTTATAACTTTTTTTAAAAGTTGCTTAAACAATAAAACTGTTAACAAAAATATATTTTTATTAATACTAACGCAAGACGCGAAAGAATTTGAAAATTTAATAAAAAAAGAAAATATCCAAACAGATTTATATTTAATAAAGACAGTTGCTCATCAAGAAATATATAAATATCTTGCCGCTTGTGATTATGGAATTATATTTAGAGAAGAAAGTATTGTTAACTGGGTCTCTAGGCCAACAAAAATTTTAGAATACGAATCAGTCGGCCTAAAAATAATACACAACAATACAGTTGGTTTATTAAAAAATAGAGAGTATAATTAATAAAAATAGTCATATCGCCCTCGCCTAGCGAGGGGCTTGACGGTTGTGAGCAGTCCCAAGGACTGCCGAATTAATTATTAAACTACACTAACAACTCAAAAACT
>LBOA01000044.1:422-11603 GCA_000989195.1 candidate division TM6 bacterium GW2011_GWF2_30_66 | reverse complement strand
CTTGTTGGGCTAAAAAAAGAAAATCTTATGATAGCTTTTTGCATCTTGCTTGTTCTTTAAGGCTTTATAAGATGGCTGGAATTTTCGGATAAGCTCTTAATTAAAAGTGAATAAGTATTTAAAAAATTTTAATAATAAATTGACAAGCATTTTTCTTTATACTACATAAAACTATAGAGAATAATATAAAATAAGTATTTTTATATAAAGAAAAATGCTTATGATTTAAAATATTATATTAAAAAAATAATTTTTAAAAAAAGGGTGTAAGTATATGAACAAGAAATTATTTTTACTACAATTAATTTTAATTCAAACAATTCTAGTCCCAAAATTATCACATGCAGACCCTGATAATAAAATTTTTAAAAATATAAGAGCAATAAACTGGCTTTTAGGCAGAAAATTAAACATTACAGAAAACGCAATAATTGGCCAAGACTTACTAATAAATGGCAATGAATTTATTAATGGAAACTCTGTAATAAATGGGAACTTAACTATAAACGGCACAATAAATAATGCATCTACAATAACAACACAATTACCCGTAGATACAAATGAATTAGTAAGATTTGCAGACAATACCGGCACAAAAATAAAAGGCTCTCAGGTAACAATAGATAATTCTGGAAATATTAATAATATTAATAATATAGAAATAAGTGGCGTAACAAAAAATGGCAACACTGTAACCTGGCCATCCGGTACAGGTGCACTAGGAACATTTTTGGGCAGCGACGGAGCTGGAAATCTAATTTATGACACACCTTCTGGCGCTGGAGACGTAACTGCACTAGCATTATTTTCGACCGACAATAAAATTTTAACAACGGCCAGCACGCCTGGTAAAACAATAAAACAATCTGCTATAACAATAAGCCCAAGTGGAGACATATCTAACGTAGGCTCTTTAACTTCAAATTCTGTAAGCACCAATAGCATAACAATTACAGGCGGCGGAAACATAACTGGTAATTTAACTGGTGATGTCACTGGAAATGTTACTGGTAATGTACTTGGAAACGTTACCGGAGCATCTTCGCTAAACGTGCTAAAAGCCGGCGACACAATGACCGGAAATTTAACGATGGCAAATACAGAAATTAGGTTGCAAGATTTTTCTGGAACAAAATACGCTGGTCTAAAAGCGCCAACAGCAATCGGCACAAGCTATAACTTAAATTTACCCGCAAATGCACCCCTTAGCAGCCAATTTTTACAAGCAGCCTCACCAACAAATTTACAATGGGCAACAATTAACGGCTCACCATCTTTAACACAAACTATTTATGTTTCTAAATCAGGCAGCGATAGCAATGATGGCTCAATAGTTTCACCATTTTTAACTGTTGCCCATGCCGTAACAGTAGCAAACAGTCTTGCCTCTTATCCACTTAATCCTGTAACTATAAATATTGGACCTGGTATTTTTTTCGAAAATCCAATGACGATAAACACTAACTATATATTTTTGGTCGGTCAATCTATAATAGGCACAACTATTGCACCAGCAGATCCTACACAAAATCTTATAACTATTTCAGCACCATATTCTTTTTTTGGTATATTAAATATGTCATTTACCTGTTATGGCGTATCTTCTGCAACTGCCCTATCAATAACAACAAACTCGCCAGGCTTTATTGAGCTTAATAACATAAGTTTAAATCAGTTTCAAACAGCTATACAAATAGGTGGTGTTGCAGGATCAGCTTTTGTGCTAGCAACAAACATTCAGGGTGTAAATAACGGCACAAATATAGCTATTAATAATGCTCAGATATCACTAAAAAATGGCAATTTTGTTGGCGGCACAGATCTTATAACTCCTGCAAATACAGGAATAACTGCAAATGGCAGTGATACTATTGCATATATTTCTGACTCGACTTTTGCACTTTTAAATACCGGCATATCTGTAACAAATAATGCTACCTTTAATCTTTTAGGCTCTAATTTTAGAACCAACATAAACGGTATTACTGCCAACGGTACAAGCGACATCCTGATCACAAGTTGCCAATTTAGTCTAAATGACCCAACAACTACCAATATTACAGCCTCAGATTCTGGAACAAAATTTTATATTGAAGGCTGCTTGTTTGACTGCGAAGACGCTTCAGATAATCCTCAGGGAACGTGTGTCAAAGTTTATAATGGTGCTAAAGTTACTTTAAGTAATAGCATAATAGATGAAGCTATAATTGGCATAGATTGTGGACAAGCTGGCGAAGCAGCACCCGCAACCATAACCTCTAGCGATACCACCTTGCGAGAATGTAGCACTGGGATAAAACAAGTAAACAGTTCAAAAGTTTATTTTACTGGTGGAAAATTTGATTCAACAAAACTGAATATAGCTATACCAACAAATTGTTTAATCTCATCATTTGATGTAAGCGGAAAACTCTCTTTTGGAAGTAAAACTGATATTCAAAATACGATATACTCAATTGTAAATGGTCAAGCAAATTCACCCGAACTTACATATGAACCAAACTATTATGGCTACAAAGGGACAATATTTAAAAATTCTAATACTGGCACAAATGGAGCTGCAATTAATGCAACACAATCAGACTTAGATAATGCTGCATATTTTGTTGTTACCGGCGATAATACAAAAGAGGCCAAAATAAGTTTAATTTCTGATTCTAATACTATTGGAGCAGCAGGAAGCGATAGAGGCTGGGATATTACAAAACTAAGCAGCGCCGAACTTGCATTTAAATATTTTGACAATGACCCGGGAGCTGTAAGAGGCTTAAATACCGTAATGCAACTAAATGGCTATGACAACCAAGTAGAATTCCCAGTATCTGCAAACACGCCATTACCTACAAATGCTACTGGAGCAAAATTGGTATGGGCGCCTTCACTTGACGGCAATAGCACAAACTTATATCGTAGCGCTACAGGCATACTAACAACAGATGCTAATTTTACTGTTGGCGGCACACTAACTGTGCCAGATAGCGCTGCCGGCACACCTAAGATTAACTTCGATGGCATGACCGGCACAGGTTTTTCTGCCCAATCTAACACTTTATCTCTCAACACAGCTGGGCAACAACGCATGAGCATCAACCCTACTGGAGCAATTTTTGTAAACAGTTTTTCTGGTGGCGCATCAGGAGTAGTGCACGCATCAACTGCTGGACAACTTACAAATAGCTTAATAATTGGTAGTGATATTACTGCAAATACAATACCAGACAGCAAACTACAAACAATTTCATCTTCTGGAAAAGTTTTAAATTCTGCAACTACTGCGACCAACTCTAATCTAGCAAGCACAATTGTCTCGCGCGGCTTATCTGGAGAATTTAGCGCTGGCACAATTACAGCGACACAATTTAATGGCCCACTAAGTGGAAACGTAATTGGCAATGTAACAGGCGCTCTTTATGGAAACGCAAATTCCGCAACAGTTTTTACAACAGCTTTGAGCAATGATCTATCAGGTGGACAAAACGGAACTGCAAGCACAGTTGTAAAGGTTGGCGGACAACTTGCAGCAGATATCGCAAATGCTACTATACTTACAACTCAAGCAACAAGCGCAAATACTCCAGGAGCTATCGTTAGACGTGATGGCTCTGGCAATTTTGAAGGAACTACAATTACAGCAACTGGTGGATTTATCGGCAATGTAACCGGCGCCCTTTATGGAAATGCAAATACTGCAACTTACGCCACAAACGCAGGTCAAGCATTAAATGCAACAGGATTTTCTGGCCCTCTTGCCGGAGATGTTACAGGCACACAAAGTGCTACTGTCGTAAGTTATGTTGGCGGAGCAACAGGCTCTTATATCGCATCTGGCGCAAAACTTGCAAATGACGCTACAAGCAGCGATGTTATAAATACCTTAGTTAAACGTGACGGCTCAGGAAACTTTGCAACAAACATGATTACTCTAAACGGCACCGTTTCTGCCTTGACCGACGCTGCAACAAAAGATTATGTCGATACGCAAGTTCTTACCGGCGGACTTGATCCAAAAACTCCTGCTAGAGTTATAGAAACAACATCTAATGTCACACTTAGTGGCACAACAACTATAGACAGTGTATCAGTTGTTGCCTTAGATCGCGTTTTATTAAATGCTCAAACAACTACAAGCGAAAATGGTCTATGGGTAGTACAAGCTGGCGCATGGACAAGACCAACAGATTTTAATACCGGCAATTTAGCAGGCAAAGCTTATGTACTTATAACAGAGGGTACAGTAAATGGTGGTTCTAGTTGGATATGCGACACCCCACTGGCAATTATTGATACTAATCCAATATCTTTTGTATTATTTTCGCTCCCATCATCAACTACCGCTGCTAATCTTGGCACTGGAGCTGGGCAAGTATTTAAAAACAAAACCGGAAATACAATTAATCTAAGAACTCTTGCTGCACTCAGTACATATGTGACCGTAGCGACAAACGTTACAAATAACACTGTCGATATTGACACAAATGCAACTTCATCAAACACACCAAGCACAATTATTGCTCGTGATGCAAATGGCTACTTCTCAGCAACTGGCATGACCGGTGTAGCTTCTGGAAACGTTAAATTAACTGGTGACACTATGACCGGCAATCTCAATATGGCTACCCAATCTGAAATTCGCCTGCAAGATGCTGCTGGAGGAGAATATGTTGGCCTACGCGCACCATCGGTAGTGAGCGCAAGTTACACATTAGATCTACCTACAGGTGCTCCTTCTGTAAACCAATTTTTACAAGCTACATCATCTACAAATACTCAGTGGTCTACTATTGGTGGCGGATCGCCATCAGTTGCAAGAGCTTTTTATGTCTCTCTAGCTGGCTCTGATAGCAATGATGGTTCATTTGCTTTTCCATTTAGACATGTCGCATATGCAGTTCAACAGGCAAATGCCATATCTAGCACCGCAAATCCTGTAGCTATATTTGTTGGCCCAGGAGTTTTTGTTGAAGATAATACCGGTGGAGCAATAGCTATATCAGCTGACGGAATAAGTATAGTAGGCAGCTCAATATCTAGCACAATTATAAAACCTACAGATACGGCCCCAGGCAGAAGTACCAATCTTTTTAGCTCAACATATTCTAATTTAACTTTTGAAAGTCTTGCGCTTGAAGGAGCTGCTGGAGGCTCAACAGCTGCTGCATTTGTACTATCAAGCGCAGGTGCTGGAAGCACTACATTTCAGTCAGTTTCGGTTAGATCATTTCAAACAGGTTTATCTTTTAATAAAATATCTGGAGCAAATCCAACTATTATAGTAAAAATATCTTCATTTATAAACAATAATACATGTATAACTATTAATGACTTAGAAGCTTTTATAAAGAATAACGTCTTTCATGGCCCTCTATCTGGCTCAACTCCTACAAATACAGCGATAACAGTAACCGGATCAAACGCCGATGGAGATCTTGCAAATAATACATTTTTACTTTTTGATACAGGAGTTTCGGTAACCGGCAGTGCTAAAGCACATATTATGAGCTCAATGTTTCAAGAAATTAATAATAGTATTACTTGTAATGGTGGAAGCTGGACGCAAATTACCGCCTGCAATTTTGTCCTAAATAATGCATCTACAATAAACATTAATGCATCAGGAGCTGGTACTACGATATACGTTGAAGGCTGCATATTCGATTGTGATGATGCTGCAGATAATCGCCAAGGAACAGCTCTAAAAGTTACAGATAATGCTCAATTAGTCGCTAATAACAGTACCGTATCAGAAGCATTAATCGGTATTGAATGCGGACAACTTGGCGTCTCAGATTCAACATCTTTTATAGCAAACGGACTTAATTTATTAGAAACTACAACAGATATAAAACAGTTTGGAAATTCAAGCTTAAGCTTTGTTAGCGGCTCAATTGAAAATTCTTTCGTTGAATTTGAAAACGCTTCTGGTGTTAGCATGGCTGCATTTAATAGCAATGGCGAAACTACACTTTCTTTTGGCAATACAACCGACACAGAACAGGCTATATATAAAATACTAAATTCAACAGGCCCATCACTTTTACCAAATCTACATTATATGCCTAATTATTATGAATATAAAGGAACTGTTTACCACAATCCAGGCACGCAACCTACATTTAATGGTACACAATCAGACTTAGATAATACAGCATATTTTGTTGTAACCGGTGATGCTACAAAAGAAGCCAAAATAAGTTTAATTTCTGATTCTAATACTATTGGGGTTACCGGCAATGATCGAGGATGGGAAATCGCAAAACTCAGCGGCGCAAGCTCTACCGGTGCAGAACTTGCATTTAAATATTTTGACAACGACCCGGGAACTGTAAGAGGCTCAAATCCCGTAATTCAACTAAATGGCTATGACAACCAAGTAGAATTCCCTGTATCTGCAAACACGCCATTACCTACAAATGCTACTGGAGCAAAATTAGTATGGGCGCCTTCACTTGATGGCAATAGCACAAATTTATATCGTAGCGCTACAGGCACTTTAACAACAGATGCTAACTTTACAGTTGGCGGGACACTAACTGTGCCAGATAGCGCTGCAGGCACACCAACAATTAATTTCGATGGCATGACAGGAACAGGTTTTTCTGCCCAATCTAATACTTTATCTTTAAACACAGCTGGCGCACAACGCATGAGCATCAACCCTACTGGAGCTGTATTTGTAAATAGCTTTTCTGGCGGCGCATCTGGAGTAGTGCACGCATCAACTACAGGACAACTTACAAACAGCTTAATAATTGGCAGTGATATTGCTACAAATACAATACCTGACAGCAAACTACAGACAATTTCAACATCAGGAAAAGTTGCAAACTCTGCAACAACTGCAACAAATTCTGGAGCAGTAGGAGCAACTGGCACAATTGTTATGCGCGAAGCTGTTACCGGAAACTTTGATACTATTGGTATAATTACAGCAAATACTGCTGCAAAAGGCTTTGTTGGCAATCTTCAAGGTAACGCCGATACAGCTACAAGTGCAACAACAGCCGGTAGCGCAACCAACTTTACCGGAACACTAGGTGGTGATGTAATTGGCACCCAAAGCACAACTCACGTAAATACTGTCGCAACCTTAAATGCATCAGGTGCCAGCAGTCCTGTTTATACTGGCATAACAGCAGCAAATGCCGCAACACCAAATAACACACCAAATACAATTGTAAAGCGTGACGCTAATGGCTATTTCTCAGCAACTGGCATAACCGCTAGCTTAACTGGCGCTGCATCACTTAACGTCCTAAAATCTGGCGATACCATGTCAGGACCACTAAATATAAATTATGGTTCAAGCAGCGCAACTACCCCTTCGCTATCAATTGGATCAACAGGAGTTGGTATTTATTCTGATCTTGCAAACAATCTTTCTTTTGAAACTAATGGCTCTCAGAGAATTAATATTGGATCAACGGGAGCCGTTTCTATAAACTCTTTATTAAATGTTGCCGGCCTTGCAAACTTCGCAACTGGCGTAAATATTACCGGCGCACTTAATGTTACCGGCGCAACAAACTTTGCAACCGGCGTAACATTTGCTGCTGCTTCTGCTGCAAATCCATCCATAAAATTTGCAGGAAGCACAAATACAGGCCTATCTGCCGCTACCGCGAATACACTTTCTTTTGACACCAGCGGAACTGAGAAAATGAATATAGACTCTGCTGGCACCGTCACTGTAAATACAGGGCCACTTGTTGTCCCTGCAAGAACTGCAGCGAGCCCATCAATACAATTTACTGGTGGAACCAACACAGGCTTTTCTTCTGCTACTGCAAATAGAATTTCTTTTGACACCAGCGCCACTGAAAAGATGTTTATAGGCCCCGATGCAACTTCAAGTGCGCTTGGAATAGGGAGACTTCTGCCAGTGTTTGATCAAGCAATACAACTTGAAAACACATCACCTGTTGCTGTTAATGCAACAACTTCTATACTTGTATATTCAGGCGCAGGTAGCTTTACAATTAGCAATTTCCCTGCAAACCCAGCAAATGGTCAACTATTTACTATTATGCTTGGAGTAAGTGATACAGCTACGCATATTATAACTTATCCTGCAAATACAGTTGCCACAAGCAATAATATTACGTCCTTGGATACAAATGCCTTTACTTCAACATCCGGTGGAAAATCTGTCACATATATTTATTTGCCAACTGGTGGAACAACAGCTAATCGTTGGTATTGCTTTAGCAGAGGATAATCAAATAACAACGGGGTTCTAGATTTTGGAGCCCCATTGTTATAAAAATTCTAAATAAGGGTCGGAATTGCGAATATTAAAAGTTGGTAAGCATGAGGTGCAAGTAACTCATGAAGAGAAAATTTTGTTTCCAGAATCTCCCCTACGCCAAGGCTTATCAGGGCATGCTAAAATAACCAAAGGCGATACCAGTTATGATCCTGTATGTAAAAAATAGACCTATCATGATGCATAGATTTGTTGAAGGGATAGGGCAAGAGGGATTTTACCAGAAAAATATTTCTGATTATTTTCCCGATTGGATAGAGCGCGCAGAAATAAAGAAGATCGATGGAGGGGAGATTGAACAAGTTTTATGCAATAACCCTGAAACACTTGTTTATATCGCAAATCAATAAACCCATAAAAACGCGCAAACAAGAAGCAATTTTTATTGACAATAAACTTTTAATATTGCTACTATTTTTTTGCAGTTATTATTGTAATTTTTCACGATAATAAATTTTCTTAATAACAAGTCAAATAAATGAAAGCAGTTTATGAAAAAAATTATAAAAAAAAAAGTGAATAATTCACAAATAAAAAAAACTGAACCAAAGAAATTGAATAACTCAAAAATAAAATTTTTAAAAACTAATAAATTGGAACCGAAAAAATACACTCAAACATTGCTTGAAATTAAAAACCAAGTAGAGAAATCTCAAATTGAAGCCGCTAATGCTATAAAAATTGCATTAAATCATAGAAATTGGATTATAGGCAAAATAATATCAGAAAAACAAACTGCCTATGATTGGGGGTCAAATTTTTTGGATAAATTAGCAAAAGACCTACAAAATATGTATCCAGAAAATAGGGGATTTTCTACTGCCAATATTTATCGGATGAAGCTATTCTATAAGCTTTATCATAATTTTCGCGCAGCTGCGCGAAAATTAGAGGATTTACCAATTTTTTCTATACCATGGTTTCATAACGTAGTAATATTACAAAAATTAAAAAATCCAGAAAAATGTTTATGGTATGCTCAAAAATCAAAAGACAATTGTTGGAGCCGAAGTGAACTGGAAATACAAATCAAAAAAGATCTATATAGTCGCGAGGGCGCAGCAATTACTAACTTTAAAAAAACACTCATAGACCCGTATTGTGCTTCCGCTCAACAAACATTAAAAGACCCTTATATTTTTGACTTTATAAAGTTACATGATGAACATGTTGAATATGAACTTGAAAAGGGACTTATCGATAATGTTCAAAAACTTCTTCTTGAAATGGGAAAAGGATTTGCTCTTGTTGGAAGACAATATCACTTAGAGGTTGATGAAAAAGATTACTATATAGATCTACTTTTTTATCATACAAAATTAAAATGCTACGTTGTCGTAGAATTAAAAGCAAGAGAATTTGATCCAAGAGATGCTGGGCAAATAAATTTTTATCTATCGGCAGTTGATGACATGATCCGAGACTCAGAAGATAAACCAACAATAGGCTTACTACTTTGTAAATCAAAAAAGAATTTTACGGCCGAATATGCCCTGAGAGATATAAAAAAGCCTATAGGTATCGCAGAATATCAAACGGAAATACTGAAAAAATTACCCAAAGAACTAAAAAAGAATTTTCCAACAATAGAAGAAATTGAAACAGAATTAGAAAAAAATGAAATTTTACAAAAAAAATCATTGAAGAAAAATAAATAATCCACAAGAAAATTTTCATATCCACAATAAATAATTACCAAAATAAAAGAAAAATTTCAAAAAAAGGATAACTAGTGCAAGTACTAAAAATTGGCAAGCATGAATTGCAAGTAACTCATGAAGATAAAATTTTATTCCCTATTTCTAAAATAACCAAAGGCGACCAGTTATGATCCTGTATGTAAAAAATAGACCTATCATGATGCATAGATTTGTTGAAGGGATAGGGCAAGAGGGATTTTACCAGAAAAATATTTCTGACTATTTTCCCGATTGGATAGAGCGTGCAGAGATAAATAAACTAGAGGGAGGCATGATAACACAAGTTTTGTGCAATAACCCTGAAACACTTGTTTATATAGCAAATCAATTATGCATCACGATACATACATGGCTAAGCAAAATAGATAAAATAAATTATCCAGACAAGTTGGTTTTTGATTTGGATCCGGCAGGGCCAAAGCCAGAAGAAAGCTTTGCCCTGGTGATTAAAGCAGCTAAGAAAATAAAAGAATTTTTAGAAAATTTGGGCCTCACGACATTTGTCATGACAACTGGATCAAAGGGACTGCATGTTGTGGTACCAATAAAAAGAGAAAATACTTTTGAATATGTAAAAAATTTTGCACGTGATTGCGCAACAATTTTGGAGAAAGAAAACCCAGAAATTTTTACTAACGAGATGCGCAAAGAGAAACGCGGGACAAAAATATTTTTGGATATTTATCGCAACGCATATGCCCAAACTTCTGTTGCTCCTTATGCAGTACGCGCAATTGAAGGAGCACCAATTGCAACACCAATAAGATGGAGTGAAGTTAATAAAAATTTAACGGCACAGAAGTATAACATTAAAAATATTTTTGCTAGACTTGAAAAAAAAGGTGATGCTTGGGAAGATTTTGAAAAATCTGCGTGTTCTTTGGCCCATCCTGCGCTAAAGCTTCGGAGGGCATGAGGGGGCGAGAAAGACGTTGGACTCTATTTATGGGAAATAAATAATTGATTGCCCCATATGGGCTCTTAGGAGTTTTATAAAAAAATTTATTATTATTAACGCGAGTTCGATCTAAGAATAAATATTTGTTTATAGTTGAAATGCTCTCCCACCCGTTCGCCCTGCCTTGTCCGCCATAGCTTTTAGCGAAGGCTGGGAGCCTGTCGAAGGGTAATCCAAATAAAAAATTTTTATTAAAACTATAACTTTAATTTATTTTTGGCGTTATTTTTTGCATTAGATAACTTTTGCAATAAATCAAA
>LBOA01000044.1:0-348 GCA_000989195.1 candidate division TM6 bacterium GW2011_GWF2_30_66 | reverse complement strand
AACCGGTCGCCTGATAAATGTGTAACAAGTTGTTATTAACCCCTGTTTATGCATGCTTATTCTGGCCTCAATATTATCTGTTTGACCAGTATAATAAGACCCATCATTACATTCCAAAATATAAACATAAAACTCAAGCATAATTTTTTTTATTTTTATCGGTTTACCCTTCGATAAACTCAGGGCGAACGGGAGCTTATAATTCTTATATTTTCTTAAGTTGATGACATTATCTCCGTTCGTCGTGCACCCTGAGCATGACATCAGTAGCTCCTAGCGTAGGATGGTTAATAGTTCTTAGCCTTACTCAGAATACTCGCAATATACGCAGAAAATAATTTAAAGAGT
>LBOA01000043.1 GCA_000989195.1 candidate division TM6 bacterium GW2011_GWF2_30_66 | reverse complement strand
TTTTTTTAATCTGATTCATTATAAAAATCAGTATGTCAGCGTTATTATGAAGCTCAAGTTTTTTTTATTAAATTTTCAAAAACTGTCCACTGTATTGTTTACTAAAAAATAATATTTAATTATTTTAAAAATTATTTATTAAATCTTTCTTCTACAGTTGACCAATCAACATTTTGTAAAAAAGCATCAATATATTTTGCTCTATCGGTAGCGCTATGATCAACCATATAAGCGTGTTCCCAGACATCCATAACTAAGATTGGTTTAAATCCAGAAATAATTCCATCTTGATGCTCTGCAATAAAATGGTTAGTTAATTTTTTTGTTTGTGGGTCCATATATAAAATTGCCCAGCCTATTGAGCGAGTTTTACCGGTTGCGATAAAATCTTCTTTCCATTTATCAAAAGAACCCCATGCTTCTTCTATTGCTTTTATTAAATCTGGATCAGAAAGTTTTTGACTTGCAGCGCTCAAATTTCCGAAATAATATTCGTGTAAAATCATGCCATTGTATTCAAATCCATATCTACGTCTTCTATCAGAATATATTAATTCGTTTACTTTACCGTCTTGAGCCATTTTTTGTAGTTCTGCATTTAGTGAATTTACCTGTTTTACATATCCTTCATAAAGCTTCCAATGGTCATTTATTTGATTGTCAGAAATTCCGGATAAACTTGCAGGTTTAATTTCTTGTTTTATTTTATATTCTTCTATTTTCATGTTTTTTTCTTTCTTATTTTTTGTCTTAATAATTGTTATTTCTTCAAAATCATTTATTTCAGGAGTTTTAATTCCACTATCAATTTTTATATTTTTTGGAGGATTATTTTTTGATGTAATATTAATAGGATTTAGCATAACAAAAATACATAATATTTTAATTAAATTTTTCACTTTCATTTTCCTAAAATAATAATAAAATAATAATAAAATAATAATAAAATAGACCAATAATATTTTATGCAAATATCATATAATTAAGATATAATATTTGTATAAAAATAAAATTTATTTAGAGTTTAAAGAAAAAATGCTATGCGAAAAAAAACAGAGCAAATTTTTTTTAAAAAATTTGTTTGTAATTGTGCTATGATTAAATTTCTCAATATTGCTTTTTTAGAGTATAATTATTTCTAGTTTATAAAATTAAATTTAATAATTTAAAGAGGATAAAAAATGAATGTTTATTTATTAAAAGATATTGAAAAAATTGGATTAGCTGGTCAAATAATAAAAGTAAAATCTGGTTTTGCAGATAATTTTTTAGTTCCGCAAAAATTAGCAATTGTTATTACTCCAGCAAATGAAGCTTTTTATAAAGGCAAGGTAAAACATGTTGAGCATGTTAAAGAGGTTGTATCAAGCAAAACATCTATGTTGGCAGAAAAGATAAAGTCTTTGCAGCTTAAATTAAAATCCAAAGCTCATGATGGTGGAAAATTATATGGTGCAATAAGCGCATCTGATATAGTTGATTTATTGGCAGAGAATGGAATAAGTGTTACAAAAAGTCAGGTTGAATTTGGTAAAACAATAAAATCTGTTGGAACATATAATGTAACAATAAAACTTTCATCAAAATTAAAACCAGAATTTCAATTGAAAGTTGTTGAAGCTTAATTAGCATTATATATACAAATTTTTTACATATAAATACTTGATAGTAAAATTATTTACGAATTTGGTACATTCTTTATAATTTTAATATAAATTTTTAGTAAATAATTTTAAATAATAGAGGCATTATTGATGCAAAAAGAACGTCGGCAAAATCAAGGTTTCAACTCTTATAACACAGAGCGGGTTCTTGGAAAAACATTACCTGCGAATTTGGATGCCGAAAAGTCGGTTCTTGGTGCAGTACTTTTAAATGATGAATGTTTAAATCAGGTTCAGGAGATACTTATTCCTGAAGATTTTTATAATCCACAACATAAAATTATTTATGAAACAATTTTAGAATGTGCCAAAAAATTTAAACGCATAGATCTTGTTACAATGCAAGATGAGTTAAAGAAGAGTGATAAATTAGATGCTGTTGGCGGAATAGTTTATCTTGTATCTTTGCAAGAAGATATACCTTCTTTGGGTCTTGTTGAACAACATTCCAAAATTATAAAAGAAAAATCTCAATTAAGAGAGCTTATAGAGTCTGCAACTAGTATTATTACAAATTGTTATTCGCAAGATGACAAAAATATAGCAGCTGTTTTGGACGAAGCTGAGAGAACAATTTTTAATATTTCAAATAAGCGCGCTAATCAAAATTTTGTTCAATTAAATATTTGGCTTAAAAAAACTTTCCAACATCTTTCTGATATAAAAAGTACAAGTCGTGGAATAACTGGAATTGCATCTGGATATAGAAAATTAGATAAAATGTCATCTGGGTTTCAAAAGGGTGATTTTATAGTTTTAGCAGCTCGTCCTTCCATGGGAAAAACGGCTCTTGCTTTGTCGTTAGTTGCATCTGCGGCAAATAATGGGCATACAATAGGTTTTTTCTCTCTAGAGATGTCTGCTGAGCAGCTTACTTTGCGTCTTTTGTCTTCTGAATCTGGGATCCCTTTGCATAACATAAAAAATGCAACTATTTCTTCTGAGGAGTGGATTGAGGTTACAAATGTTGCAGCTAGACTTGCTGAAGTTAAAATATTTATAGATGATACTGCGGCAATAAGCATAATGGATTTGCGAGCTAGAGCAAGAAAATTAAAACTTGAACATAATGTGCAAATGATAGTAATAGATTATTTGCAATTATTACATTCTAGTCGTAATCATGAAAATAGGCATCAAGAGGTTTCTGAGATTTCAAGGTCACTAAAAGCTTTGGCAAAAGAGTTGGAGATTCCTGTAATCTCTCTTTCTCAGTTGTCGCGTGCTGTTGATAGCAGAATGGATAAAAGACCTATGTTATCTGATCTTAGAGAGTCTGGAGCTATTGAGCAAGATGCTGATTTGATAATGTTTTTGTATAGAGATATAGTTTATAATCCTGAAGCAGAAAATCCTGCTCTAACAGAGTTAATAATAGGAAAACAAAGAAATGGTCCTACAGGAACTGTTTATTTGCATTTTGCTAGAGAGTTAACTAAGTTTGAAGATATGGATGAAGCTGATTTATAGTTTATATTTTTTTAAATAAATTTTTTAAACATATAAAGGAATGCTATGAAGAGAAGTGATTTTGTTTTAGGTTTTTTTGCTGTTCTAGTTATATTTAGTTTGGTTGCAAAAGGTGTACATACAGTAATTAGTGGTGAATCGCCAAATTATTTAAAGATTTCGGGCAAATAGTTTATTAATTTTTTTTATATTTAACGCTAATTTTTAGTTAAAATTTGTTGTAAAAATATTTATTTATAAAATAGTATTTATTTTTTTTCAAAATTTTTATACTAAAATTAGCGTTTTTTTATTTGTGAATTATTCACTTTATAAATTGGAAGAGAAAAAATGGTAATTTTAGGAATAGATCCTGGAACTAGATTTGCAGGTTTTGGGATTTTGCAAAAAGAGAAGCAAAAAGTTTTTTTATTAGATTATGGTTGTTTAAGTATGTCTCCAGCAAAAAGCTTGCCAGAAAGGGTGGAAATATTTTATAATTTTTTTTCCGAAAAAATTATAAAATATGGGGTAACAGAATTAGCTCTTGAAACACCATTTTTGGGCAAAAGTGCAGGAAATTTTTTAAAGTTAGGTTATATGCGAGGAATTTTATATTTACTTGCAAGCAAAAATAAATTAACACTTCATGAGTTTGCGCCACGAGAAATTAAGTTGACGGTTACGGGTTTTGGAGGAGCATCTAAGGAACAAGTTGCAAGTGTTGTTTTGAGGTTGTTGCCAGGTTTATTAAGTATACAAAAAGATGACGTTACTGATGCGCTTGCAATTTCTTTGTGCGGGTTGTGGCAGAGTAAGTTTTCACGTTTAACTTTAGATTCAAAATAAGCTCGCAATCCCTTTTGTTTAGCTAACAAAACGTGGTTTTCATCTCTAAGTCTTGATTTTTAATTTAAAATATTTGTATGATACTCAAGAGTTCATTATAAGTTTATTTTTTTAAAATTTTGAAATTAAAATTAAAAATTGGCTATGGGGGAAAGATAATGATGAAAATAGATATGTTGAAAAATTTGAATGAAAAGAGATTTGAAAGAAAGCTTTTTGAAGTGTTTGATTCATTGGGAGATATTTATAGATCAAAATATATAAGAGATCCTCTGTCAGAACACGATATATTGGATCTTCAAGAAAAATTTTTAACTAATGGAATTCATCATATTGCGGTAAAAAATGTTATGTTTGGAAGAAGCTTAGTTTTTAAATTTTTAAATTCTATTAATTGTTATCATGATAACGCCGTTTTAAGCATGTCTAATGAAGCTGTTAACTTTTTTTGTTCTAAAGGTGAGACTTTTTTTTCAGATATTTATTATGATCTTTTGCAGGATGGTTATATAAGTAAAAATAAAAAAACAGAATTTAATGATTTTTTTATAGAGCAATTTTATTATGATTTTATGTTTATTGAAGCGAATCAAGAATTAATTGATAGTAGTTGGTTTTTAAATTTTTTTGATGCAATAAAAAATAATAAAATTGATCAGCATATACCAATAATTGTTATTTCTTATATCAAGTAATACCATTTGCCTACATAAATTTTAACAAAAATACAAACCCCTCGATTAACTCGGGGCGAACGGGAGAAGTAAGTATTTTCAAGCTTGCGTTATTTAATAAAACAGTGTTATGTTTTTTACCGGCAAATGGTATAAGTAATTTGAGATGTTTATTATAAAATTTTTTTACTTTTTTAAAAAATACGTAATTTTTTGTGAAAAATAGCACAAATTGTTTAATTTTTTAAATTTCAAACAATTTGTGCTCAAATCTTTAATTAATTGTTTTGACATCTTAAGCGTCGACCATTATTAAAAAGATTTGTTAGAATCAAAATTTGTTGGCCAATTTTTCCGACACTAAAATCTTGTTAGTAAATTGTTCGCGCTAAAATATTTCAATAATTTTCAAGCGCTTTTTTTTTATATTTTTATTTTAGTTTGTTTTAGGCGTAAATTGTTCTGTATATTTTTCCATTATTTTGAAATGCATTGGAATTCTTTTAGCAATATCATCTGCAATTTCTTCTTTATAAATATGTGATGACATGTTTCTATCATCTATCATTATTAATATTACTTTAGTATCGTCTTCCGATAAAAGCTTGGTTTTGCAGGATTCTCTAACAACATTTTTTGGGGAGTTGAAATCTATGTTTATTCCCATTTCTTTTTCTAAATATATTTTTAAGTATTTCCAAAAAAGATCAAGAGAAAATTCAAAGCGTTGGATCATTGAATCCCTAAGAGAGTCAATTAATCTTTTTGAGGTATTATTCTTTAAGCTTTGTTCATAATCTACAACTGCCTCGCTTAGTCTTTCTAGAGCTGAATTTAATTGATTATATTTTAATTTTAGTTTTTCCATACTATACCATCTCGTTTTATTTCATTTTTAATTTTTTCATCTGCAGAGTTAATATCAACTATATCTATAAAAAGGGGGATTGTTGATTCTTCAAATTTTTCTTTTAGAGCATATATTTTTTTGTAATCTATAGGAAAACCTGCATCTATTGCTAAATCTATGTCAGAACCCTCACTAAAATCTTTTCTTGCGCGAGACCCAAATAATTGTACTTTGCAACCTGGCAAAAGCTCTTCGATTATCTCTAAAATAGCTATTTTATATTCTTCGATATTGTTAATCATATTTTTCACTTTATAAAGATTATCTTGTATTTATTTTGATATTTATATATTTATATTCTAGCATAAAAAATAAATAACATGAATACAAGTAAAACATGGCATATAAAGGAGATAAATTTCTCGCGTCTGATAATGTATATTATGTAAAAAAAGTATAATTTCGTTTAAATTAGAAGAAAATGTAGTGATTTTGAAGAAGAATTGGCGCAATTCACAGATAACTAAAAATTTCTTGCTCTGGAAAAAATATCAACTTATATATTTATATAATATATTAAACATATATATCAAGTCAAGAATTTATTTAAAAATTTTATATTCACAATACGTCAAATGCAAAATTTCATTATCAACTTTTTGCAAATCTGATATTTACGCCTGCTTTCGTGAATTATGGCCTGCTTCTTGTTTTAATTATATTGCTGTGTCTGATAACGCAACAAATTATGTTAGCAACTTAATATAAACTTTGAATGTTTTTAATGCATTAAAATGAAAATATTATAAAGAACCTAATCGTTTTTATTTTTTGCAAATAAACAGTCATTTCAGCCATACCAGTTGACCCTTTATTTGCATACACTCTACACTTAAATTTCCAGTAGTGCAGGGATTGTTTTTCTTGTAGGCGTGCTCGCAAATAGAAAAGGCCCCGCTTTTTATCGCAAGGCCAATTATTTTTATTATTTCTGTAAATTTCTAATATATTACCTAAGTTGCTACCTTTAAAAGATCTTTGAAAAAATAAAAAAACCATAGCAAACTCTCCAATAGAATTATTCACAACAAACATATCTAAGGGAGAGAGCAACCTTGACAGATAAAATTATAACAGTTTTTCGTGTATGTGACGATACTTTAAATGAAATTAGGCATAAAGACGATAAGAAAGCACGAGGTTAAATACGCTCTTTTTGCATTGACCTTGCCGTAAAACAGAGTGATTATATTTTATAACTTAAATTTAAGAAAATATTTCTATCAAGTCAATGCAAATACAATTTTCATCGTTAATCCACATCTTTATCGGGCAACCTTCTGAGTAATCAATTTTTCCTCCACAAAATGCCTTGTTGTCAATAAAAATAGGCGGGAATAATAATTGTGTAGTAAGAATAAAAGATTTTTGTTCTATATTATTGTAGTTATTAACAAGTAAATTACAAGAAAAAACATTTAAATTTTGGCTTTTAATGTCGAAATTAACATAATATATTTTGTTATCATGATATTTTGGAAGTAATGGCAATATTGATTCATAAAGACAAGAATCTGGCGCCTCTAAAATTAAATATGCTGGAATAGCAAAAGAAAATAATTTTTTATTTTCCCAAATATTATTAGCAAACTTTAAACTAAAATAATCAAATATCACAACTTCATCATGCTTACAAATATTTTCTTGGTGATGTAAAAAAAAGCCTTCAGTTTCTGATATCATATTTAAAAATGCTATAGGCTTATGTTTAAAATCTGCTAAACAGTGACAATTATTTCTCGCAATATCTTGCGCCTCACAATTATCACTAAAATCCTGCAACGCTTTAGTTTTTATATCAAAATCATCACTATTATCTAAACTGTTTTCAAGTAAATTATTTAACTTTTTCACCTGTGAACATAAATCTGGATAAACTGTTTTTATAATCTTATAAGAAACATGCTCTTTTTTGAATTGCCCATCTCGTACAATTCTTTCAATAAAAAATAAACTATTACCAACTTTTTGCGGATACATAAAATCTAAGATCATATTTTCTGAGTCTCGCAAAATAGGCTTAATTAAACCATTTTCATGAACATGAAAAATACAAAACTTATTATTTTTTTTAGCACTAATATAAAAATTTTGCTCATCTATCCAATTTAGCTGACTTATATCATATACTGGCTCATAAATATCTATAGATTTTGGCGATCTTTTATTAAATTTCTTTATGCGTATTCGTCCATCATCTATAAAGCTAAACCCACTATAATCTGGTAAAATTCTTAATGACGCAGGCATATAAGATGAAAGTAGATCCATGGAACACATTTTTGTTTCTGGATCCCACAACCAAAGCTCGATATTATTTATAGACTTTTGATGCAGAACATATATTTTTGTTTTCCCATCATGCTTTATTGCAGCAACAGGGTATAAAAATTCATAAGAAAACATGATAAAATTATTTGCTAAAGCCAATAGAAAAAATAGTAACTTATATTTTATAAGCTTTGTCATTATTATTAACACCTAATTTTTTGAATTTCTAAATATATTATACCATTCGCCTACATAAATTTTAACAAAAATACAAGTCCCTCGACCCATCGAAGTTTCTCTGCATAGCTTGCGAGCATCCTGAACTTTGTGAAGGACGATTAACTCGGGGCGAACGGGAGAAGTAAGTATTTTCAAGTTTACGTTATTTAATAAAACAGTGTTATATTTTTTACCAGCAAATGGTATTACTAAAAGTATAATACAATAAAAACGTGCAAAAAATAAATATAAAGAATAAAATAGATAAAAAAAAACCATCGCATTGATTTAACTCAATGCGATGGAAAAAAGGAGAGTAGTAATGAAGCCTAATTAAAGTATAGATTATAATTATTTAATTATTTTATTTAATTAATCATAAGCTATAAAAGTAGTTTATAGTGTTTTTCAAAAAAATCAAATTTTTGTTTATTTATTTTGCCTATAACATCAGTTAAATTTCCAACTACCATACAAATAGTGTAACTCATTTTTTATAATCTGTCAATACTATCAAATAAATTTTTTGCCGTATATTAGCCTCTTGTTTCAGGCAGTCAATTTGACTTTGGATGCGCCCATCCTGACGAGTAAATCCTCAAAAAACCCTCCTTCTGTAGGAGCTGTAAATATGAGTTGAATCTTTAGAGATATTAAAAATTTTATTAGAATTTCAGCCCTTTTTTCATCAAAATCCGTCATAAAATCATCCAATAAAAAGACCGCCGCACCCCGTTTTTTCTTCAAGTCTATTAGTTGCGCAATTTTCAACATTAAAACAACCATCTTTTGTTGCCCTCTAGATGCATAATTCTTTGACTTTTTGCTTTGAAATTTTATTAGAAAATCATCCAAATGAGCCCCAAATAGCGATCGCTTAAAACATAATTCTTGCGCCATCAGATCAGCATTGCCTGCTATAAAACTATCAAAATCACCATGCAAATCAACTTTCTTGATTTTGTATTCTAGCGATACGCTAACACTGTCATCTAATTGCCCGATCTCGCCAGAAAAAATATCAATTAATATATTATTTATAACAGTCTCATACTCTTTTATCAACTTACTTCTCATTTTTTGTATAATTATAGACTTTTCCCATAACTGTTCTGTCCACAAGTCGTATAAATCTTTATTAAAATTGCCGTTTTGAAGTAAAATATTTCGATTTTGTAGTATTTTTTTAAATTCTTTTATTTTATTTAAAAAAGTATGATCTAAAAGCAATATTGCATGGTCGAGAAACTCTCTTCTTACCTCTGGGCCACCTTTAATAAAAAATAAATCATCTTCTGTTAATGTAACTGTCCTATAAAAGTCCATCAGGTCTTTAAAAGAGCTTACATTTTTTTTGTTTAGCTTAACAAGTCGCTTGTTTTGGGAAAAACCTATTTGCAACTCATTATTTTCACAATCTTGAGTTTGAAAGCTAGCTTTAATAAAAAAATTATCTATATCTACTAGATCAAAATTAACTAATTCTTTTGGACTAGCGGTCCTGAAAGATTTCATATAACACAAATAGTGCATTGCTTCTAGTATGCTAGTTTTTCCAGTCCCGTTATTACCAGAAATAATAGTTATAGGTGCGTCAAAGCTTATATAAAAATCTTTAAAGCACCTAAAATTCTTTATGTTTATCTTTTTTATATGCACAATAGTATTACTTTTATTGGTTATTTGTTGCAGATACAGGCATTACCAAATAGGTTAAACTTTTTTCATTATGATTTGACTCAAAAACTATTGGTCTAGAAGAATTTTTTAGATAAAATTCTATATTGTCTTCCCCAAATACTTGCAATCCGTTTACTAAGTATGGCGCATAAAATCTAATATCCATTTTTTCACCATCAAAACTCAACAATGGAATCTCTTCTTCGAGCTTACCAACTTCTTTATTTTGCATAGAAACGTGTAAAGATTCATCTTCAAACGCAAATTTTGTAGCAATAAACTGTCCGGACAATAAACAAGCAGATCTTCTTAATGTTTTCGAAAAACTTTCTCTATCTACTTTTGCGCCATAAAAACCATCTTTTTCTAAAATTGCGCTATATTGAGGGAAAGGTTCTGCCAATAATTTTGTAAAAAAGTTAAATGATTCACCTGAAAAAACTAATTGATTTCCACAAGTTCCAATAAAAACAACTTTATCTTGAGATGATTCTAATATTTTTTTAACTTCAAATATTGCTCTTCTTGGTAATAACCAATTTTTATTTTCTTCTAAATTATATTTTTCAGACTTTACTTGTACCAAACAATGTCCATCAGTAGAAGTCATTTTAAACATTGTTTTGTCTATTTCCCAATAAAGACCATTTAATGCTGGATTTGAATTATTTTGTGGTATTAAAAATGATACTTTAGAAAACATATCTAACAAAAATTCTGTTTCAATGTGCATCAAATTTTCTATACGTTCTGGAAATGGTGGGAATTCTGAAGCATCTTTAATATTTAACGATAAATTTATTTTTCCAGATTTTACAATAAGCTGGCTTTCTTCTATATAAAACTCTATTTGCCCATCTAATTCTTTTACTATATCAAAAATTCGTTTTCCAGATACTAAAAATGATCTTGTTTGATCTATATCACAATCTTTTAATAAATAACTAGATTGCAAGCTAATTTCTAAATCTGTACTTTTTAATATAAGCTCTTTAAGGCTTACTTGAAATAATATAGAAGATGTTGCATCTAATGTTGTTCTTTTATTGCAGATTGGATGCATAAATGATAAAACTGCCATTAAAGGCTTTTGATCTACTACAAATTTATTATTCATAATTTTTTATCCCGTACTCTAATAACTAAATTTTTTTATAAACTATAACTAATATAATAAACATAAAATCAAAATTTTGAAAGGCAATTTATTGTTAATTATAATATAAATATGTTAAATTAAATTGTATTTAAACGTATAACTTTAATAGAGATTATTATGAAATCAAATAAAAAATATATTTTACATCTTACTTTTATTTTAATTTTAAATATAAACTCTCATGCTTTATCTTTTAATATTTTTTCTGAATTAAAAACAATTATAAATCCAGATATTTTTGATCTAATAAATAATGAATTTATAAAAAAAAATAAAACACCTTATTTAGACAGTATAAAAAAAATTAAAAATTTTATTAAAGAAAAAAAAGTAGATTTAAATAAAACAGATAAAAAAGGAGCTACGCCTTTAGCATTTTTTTGTATAAATATGATTCCTAAAGATCCATTAGGTTTTGGTATTTCAGATTTTCTTATCTTTGATTTAATAAAATTTTTTCTTGAAAATACTTCTAATAAATTTAGTAAATCTCCAAACAATACTATAAATAAAAGAATTAAACATGGACCAAATGCCGGCTGGGCTCCCTTACATTTAGCCTGTTTAAATTTAGCCTGTAGGTATGGATGTAAAGAAATTATAAAACTTTTATTAAAAAACGGGGCTAATGTTAACTTAAAAATAAAAAATACAGATTTAACAGCTATAGATATTCTTATTAATGAATTATTTAAAAAAAGATCCATAAATGAAAAGGAAAATATAGCTTCAAATATTTCACTACTTTTAATCTATAATGTCTTGCCAAACGAAGCATCGAAAGAAAAAATAAAAAAAAATGAACTTATAGAAAATAGTATAATATTTTCAATAATAGAATCTATACACGAAAAAATAAACCATTGCATGGAATTAGATAAAAAAGAAGATGCAACCAAATTAGATTTTATTTTTAAATTTAAAGAAAAAAACTATGCGTTATTTGAAATATTAATTAATAAATACTTCAATCAGGAATTAGAAAAATCTTTTGGTGAAAATTTCAATCAAAACCCTTATATGTTTAGAAAAACCATTTTAAAAGAAAGTTTATTTGACGCTTATATAATAAAAACAAAAAAATCAAAAATTTTTATAGAAAATTTAGCGATAAATAAAAATTATACAGATTGCAGAATAATTGCAATAGATTAAACTTGTTATAATAATAAAAATAATTTTAAATAAAATCGTGAGAACCTTAATTTATGTATAATAACACAAAAAAAGCCTGCTTTATCTTGATTTTGCTAACTGTTAACTGTATAAATAGCATGCAAATTATAAAATTTTTAACAAAGCAAGTTGTTGTATTTGGGGTTGAAAATGAATTTGACATCGTTAAAAAACTTATAAACACAGAATTTTTGGATGATGCAATTAAAATTATAAACAGCCCAGATAAATATGGTCAAACATTATTACACAAAATATGCTGTGACAAAATATATGACAAAACACTAGAAAAATTAATTTTTTTAATAAAATACTGTCACGAAAAAACAATTATAGGAGTTGATAATTATAGCAACACACCATTAAATCTAATTTGCTCAAGAACGGATATAGATCAAAAAAATATCATTGAAATTGTGAAATTATTATTACCTTTTTATACCCAAGATTCAATAAATTTACCAAACAAAGAAGAAAAAACACCTTTCTATTGGGCTGGTTGGAATGATAATTTAGAATTAACAAAAATATTATATTTAAATGGCGCCAAAAATTCATCAAGAAAAGGAGCCTGTAGCGCGGAAATTCCAGAATATTGGAATTTAACCGAAAAATATGAAAGCGCTCAAGATAAAATTAATCATATTAATGAAAAAATAAAAGAAGAAAACTGCACAGAAGACCTTTTAGATGTTATACTTTCATGTGATATATTGTATATAGTAAATGAAAAAACAAAAATAAAGGATAAATACTTAAAGGACACAATTTTTTATAAAATTAAAAAAGATAATGAAAAAGTTATAGAAAAAAAATTATTAATAAACAAAATACTAAGAAAAGATATGAAAGATTGTTTAACACAGTTATATCCTGTAGTGATGTTTAATTAAAAAGGATAATAATGATTTCCAAGAAACATATAAATATAATTATTTTTTCGACAATAATTTATAGCATATCATCTTATTGCAATGACCTAGAAGAACTTTATTTCGCTTGTAAAAATAATGAAACAGAAAAAATTAAATTAATATTGCCTAAATACTCAGAAGAAAATATTAACACTAGATTTGATGACGATCGAACTAATATTTATTGGGCTGTGTACAACGATAATCTAGAAATCGTAAAATTATTAATTAAAAATGGCGCCGAAATTGACATGCTTTCTCATCAACAATCTGATCGCAAAATTAATATAGATAATTTTTTTAACTTATTAAAAAATAAAAGAAACGAAATAATAGAAAATTATAACAAATCAGAAAATAAAATAAATTTTATTAAAAATTTTAAAAATAATAAACAAAAGATGTTTCATCTGTTTTATCTAAAAAGTTTAATTATATGTGTCACAAAAGAAGCTATCGATGATATTAAAAAATACGATGATATTAACACATTAAACCATCAATCTATTAAATCATCAATTTTTGGGAAATTATACAAAATACTTAATTTAAGCGAAATAAACAAATTTTTTAACATTTCATACCCAGAAAACCTTTATGATTTTATTGAAAAAGCAATAAAATCACATAAGATAACTTCAAATATCAATTTTTTACCTTATAATTTAACTAAAAAAACAAACATTAAATATTCAGATTGCACAATAATAACAAAAAAATAATCAATCAAAGTTTATTTTCTGAAAAACCTTCATTTGAATCCTATCATGATAAGCGTATTTATAGAATTGCTTAGATTGAATTAAAATTAATTTAACGCGAACTCGACCTAAGAATAAATATTTGTTTATAGTTGAAATGCTCTCCCACCCATTCACCCTGAGCTTGTCGTCCTTCGCAAAGCTCTGGATGCTCGAAAACTATGGAGAAAAACTACGAAGTTAAAATTTTTATAAACCTAAGAGCCGCTACGCGGCGATCGTTCGATACAATTTTTTCTCAATTAATTTCGAAAAAATCACTCACGACGAACGGCATTAGAAGCTTTATCTTAAGGAGAATTTCAATACTTTCTTAGGTCGAATTCACGTTAATTTAGTATATTATTATTGTGTTATTATAATTTTCTTTTTTTATTAACATTATCATCCTCTTCTTCTCGACTTTCTTTTTCTTTATTTTCTTCGCGTTTTCTTTTTTTTAGTAAATCGGCAAATCCTTTTATTAAATTTTGAATAATCTGGTTGCTTTTTTCATCTTCCATATTCTCCTCATCATCTTCTGCAAATTCAATCGTAGTATCTGTAAATTTTTGCTTTTTAAGATCAGCTTTAATTTTTAATGACATAATGTTTTTTTCCATTTTACTTTTTAATGACATAATGTTCTTTTCTATAAAGCCTTCTTTTAAATAAATATGATTATTATAATTTTTTTTAGCTGCGTATCTAATAAATTCGTAAATATTCTCACAATTTTCTGGTAAATCTAATACTATTCTAAATTTATTATCATTTTTTAATTGACGATATAACTGACCAAATATCGTACCATCTATTAAGCAGTCTTTTTTTCGTGCTTCATTTAAAGATTGTATAAGAACTCGTTTGACTAATAAATTATAGTTTTCGTTATTTTTTGTGGATTTAATAAATTCAGTTTTATTTTTTGCAGCATCATATTCTTTTACCAAAGTCAGCAACCTTAGTATTTCCGGTCTATTTTGTGCTACATCTAACGATCTTTGATCAACATTAGCGCCATGGACAAGTAACAATTTAACTATATCTAGTTTATTCCATCTGCAAACCCAACTAAGTGGGGTCCAGCCAAGATAAAAAGCTATATTGACATCAGCTCCATTTTCAAGAAATAATTCAATCATATCTATATTGTGATCACAAAAAGCCACATAAAATGGGGTATTTCCATCTTCATCGGCTATATTAATATATTTTTGAGCACCATTAGCAAGTAACAATTTAATTATATCTAAATTATTTTTATCGAAAGCCAAATGAAATGGGGTCTTCCCATCTTTATTAGCTATATTGACATCAGCACCATTCTCAAGTAACAATTCAACTATATCTTTATTGCCATTAAAACAAGCCCAATAAAGTGGGGTATAGAAATATTTACCAGCTTTATTAACAGATTTTTTAGCGCCACGTTCAAGTAACAATGCAACTATATCTTTATTATTGCCTTTACAAGCATAATAAAGCGGGGTCTGATCCAAATATTTATTAGCTATATTGACATCAGCGCCATTTACAAGTAACAATGTAACTATATCTATATTATTTTTATCGCAAGCCAAATTAAGTGGGGTATCGCCATCATCATTAGCTTCATTGATAGAATCTTTAGCGCCATTGGCAAGTAACAATTCAACTATATCTAGATTATTCTTTTCGCAAGCCAAATTAAATTGGGTATTGCCCAATTTATTAGCTATATTGATAGATTCTTCAACGCCATTCTTGCAAGCCCAACAAAGTGGGGTATAGCCATCATCATTAGCTTCATTGATAGAATCTTTAGCGCCATTGGCAAGTAACAATTCAACTATATATAGATTCTTCTTTTCGCAAGCCAAATGAAGTGGGGTATTGTCATCATCATTAGCTTCATTAATAGATTCTTTAGCGCCATTGGCAAGTAACAATTTAATTATCTCTATATTCTTATTATAGCAAGCCCAATAAGGTGTGGTATAGCCCAATTTATTAGCTATATTAATAGATTCTTCAACGCCATTCTTGCAAGCCCAACAAAGTGGGGTATAGCCATTTTTATCAACTATATTGACATCAAAACTTGTGTCTTTCAGTATTTCTTCTACTCTTGGAATATTATTCTCTTTTATCGCATCAAAAATATCCATGCCAAATGAGAGCGAGCTATAACTTAGAGTCGCTACTGCTACTAATAATAAAGCATATTTATTTATTTTCATATTATTCATAAAAAACTCCATTTAAAAAATAATTAATAATATATTAATTCGCCTACATACTTATATCGTAACACAATTATACAGATTGTCAACAAAATATCCCAACTCAGTGCATATGGGACTTTTGCCGTCAATTAAGATATATCATGACAAAAAGGCCACTTATTGTAACTGAATAAAAAAGATCCTATATAATTATAGGTAAATTTTATATGACTAATCATTTTTAATGGAGTTTTTTATGAAAAAAGTAAAAATAAGTAAATATCTATTATCATTTAAAAAAATAAAAAATTAGGCTCTTGGGTGTTTTTTATTATAAACATCTCGTAAATAACTAACATCCAAATGCGTATAAATCTGCACTGTGCACAAGTTTTCATGCCCTAAAATCATTTGTAAAGAGCGCAAATCAACACCATTTTTGAGCATGTGAGTTGCAAGAGAATGACGCAATTGGTGAGGTGAAATTGAACGCTTGCTACCGGTCTTGGCCCATAATTTATTAAGTATCGACCAAAAAGCCTGTCTCGTCATACTTCTTGTCTTACCAGCATATGTCACAGGAAACAAAAAATCTGTTTTGCAAGCCCTAGAAACTTTACTTATTTTTGTATTTTTTATAGTTTTATTATTTTCTTTATTAAGTTTCTTATCTAATTTCCCAGCCACTTTTATAGTTTCACTAATTTTGTCGGTTTTACCCATAAGTTGCGGCAAAATTCTATTGGTATAATCATCCAATAATTCAAGAATCTCAGCTGGTATTGGAATAATACGACCCTTACCGCCCTTTCCGCTAACATTTATAAATCCAGAATCAAATTGTATTTGCGAAACTACCAAATTTACCATTTCACTGATACGCATACCAGAAACATACAGCAAATATAGCATAATTTTATTTCTAACACCTGTTGCAGAACTATCTTGACCTGCACATAAAAATATTTCTTCTATCTCTTTCTCGGTCAAATATTGCGGCAATTTTTTATCTAGTTTTGGGAATATTAACTCGCCTGCAACATTTTCCCATTCTAAATATTTAGTAGTATAATTATAAAAGACTTTTATAGCTGATATTTTTCTAGACATTGTTTTTGCAGAACTTTGTTTCATTTTTAAATCAAACAAAAAATCTTTTAAATGCTCACGTTTAGCTTCTTTTATATCTAAATTATGTTCACCTTTTAGATATAAAACTAATTGACGAATATCTCTCATGTACGCTTCAAAAGTACTTTGTGATACTCGCTTTTCTGTAAGCAGGTATGCTTCAAACTTATTTATTATTTGCTCCATTACTACTCTCTTTTATTTTATTTAATTTATTTAATAAAAATAATATAACTTAATATGATTTTGCAACCAATACATCAGAAACACTATCTTTATCGCAATTAAAGCACTTTTTAAAGGTTTTTTCTTCCAGTACGCATCTAGTACTTGCCTGATATTTTTTTAATTCTTTTTCGCATTCGGGATCTTGGCACCAACCTGTTTGATAAAACCCACCAATTTCCTGCATTTCTGGTCCAAAATCAGCAAGTTTTTCTTTTTTATGCCATTGCGCAGCTAATCTTTCTTTTGCACGCTCAAACATTGTGTTTTGAATATTTTCTAGCAACTCTCTTATATAATTTTCGATATTATCTATATAAACAGATTCTTTTGCCATACCAAGTCTATCTGCAACAACAACAGATTTACTTTCAACATCACGAGAGCCAATTTCCATACGCACCGGCACACCTTTTAATTCCCATTTAAAGAATTTTGCACCAGGACTTTTTGTCTCATCACTATCTATTTTAACTCTAGCAAAACCTTCTAGCTTGCTTTTTACTAAGTTAGCCATATCCATAACAGCTGAATTGTCTGCATTTTTCTTTAAAATTGGTATTATAACAACTTGTATTGGTGCAATCTTTGGTGGTAAAACTAGACCTTTTTGATCGCCATGAGACATTATCAAAGCACCAACTAATCTTGTTGTAGCACCCCAACTTGTTAGAAATGGGTAGGCAAGCTTACCTTCTTTATCCTGATATTGCATTTCAAATGATTTTGCAAAACTTTGTGATAATAAGTGTGAAGTTCCCATTTGAACAGCTTTACCATCTTGCATCAAAGCTTCAAATGTATAAGTTTTTTCTGCTCCTGGAAATTTTTCTTTCTCAGACTTGCGACCTTTAATAACAGGTATCGCTAAATAATCTTGTGCCAAATTTACATATTCCTGCAACATTAAAAGAACTTCTTCTAACGCCTGTTCTTTTGTTGCATGAGCAGTGTGCCCTTCTTGCCAAAAAAATTCTGTAGTTCTTATAAATGCTCTTGGTCGCATTTCCCAGCGAACAACATTTGCCCAATGATTAATTTTTAAAGGTAAGTCTCTCCATGATTTTATCCATTTTGCAAACATAAAGTGGATCATAGTCTCAGAAGTTGGACGTACAACTAATGGTTCTTCTAAGTCTTTTCCACCAGCTTTTGTGACTATTGCCAATTCTGGCGCAAAGCCTTCTACGTGTTGGGCCTCTTTATTTATAAAAGAAAGTGGTATAAGCAATGGGAAAAGTGCATTTTCATGCCCTGTTTCTTTTATTCTTTTATCCAAAACAGACTTTATATTATCCCATATTTCTGTGCCATATGGGCGTATCACGAAACAACCTCTAACTGGTGCTTGATCTACTAATTCTGCCTCATAAACTATATCTTGATACCATTGTGAAAAATCTTTTTGTATATCTGCTAACTTTTTATCGCTCATAATATTCCTAAATTCAAAAAATTATAATAAATTTTATTTTCCAGTTTGCCCTGAGTTAATCGTCCTTCGCAAAGCTCTGGATGCTCGCAAACTACGAAGAAAAACTAAGAAGGGTATTTTTAAAATTTTTATCCCTTAATATAGTAACAAATGGGGGTCAAATAATCAAAAAATAGAAATATAATATAATTAAGTAAAATACAGATATTTCTTCTGTACATTGACAATAAAAAGCTTCAAATGTTATGTATAAAATTAGTATTATATTTTAACCATATCAAGTAGGGGGAATCTTGTATGAAAAATTTTATCATAAAAAAAAATGTTCTATTTTTCTTAATATCTTTATCATTTCTATCTATACCAACAGGTATAAAAGCTGAAGATATAAATATGAAAAAATTTAATTTATCAATACTTTCTAAAACAAACTATCTTGCATTAGCCACAACAATTATTAATTTCTTGTCTAATATATTCGATAAAATTGTTCCTCAAACAACTGCTGGACAACAAATCAATCCAACAGGTCCTCAAACGAATACAACAATACCAGCAACTCAAGAAACTACCGCTAATCAAGTTTTAACAGAAGTTGGGACTGTATTGTCAGAAGTAGGAACTATACTAACAACAATTAATTCCGCTTACCAAGCAGTACATCCAAATAAAGAACATAATAACGTAAATGTTTTACAATATAAGTATTAGAAAAAATATTTAATTTAAATATAAAATATTTTAAAAAATTGCTATCTATAAGCTAGATTGACATTTTGTTTAACGCGCTAAAAAACCCCGAGATTTTCACTTCTCGGGGTTTTTTAATTCTTATAATTATAGGCTAAACGAATTTATAATTCGTAAAATTATTACTTCTTAGAAACTGGAACAAATCCAAAAGCTCTCGCTCTAATTAAAGTTCCTGCTTCTACCGTTCCTAGAGCTTTTTTGCATTTTTTGCATTCTTCTGTTTTAACAACAAGATTATAAGTTGTTGCCTTCAAATGTTTACGTTCTTTTACAACTAATGTTGTATCTGTCAAGTCAAAGTCTCTTATTGTTGTTTGCTTTGTTACAGTTTTTGATGCTTTTTGTTTTGTTACTACTTTTGGATTAACTTTTATAATAACTGTTTTTGTATCTAAGTCGTATACAGTTACAGATGTTCCGCGGCCTCTTTCGTTACGCATCATTATTGCAAAAAACTTCTTGTTTGGACTTAATTTGCATCTTAGATTTTTGTCTGTAGCTGTTTGCTTACTCTCTGCTTCTTTTTTTAATGCAATTGCGTTATTACATCTTGTAACTTCGATTGCATCTACTGCAAAAATTGCTGTACTTGTTGCTAATATCATTGCTGTAGCTAATAATATATTAAGATTTTTCATGTGTTCTCCTCATGAAAATGGGGTTAAAAAAAATATTAAACAATAATATTAATACAGATGCAAGTATATGTAAAAATAAAAAACATGTCAAATAAATTGTTTTTAGCGCGCTTTATTCAGATAGACAACTATCCATTGCTTGCTAATTATTAAAATATGAGCACAAATTATTTTCCAGACTCAGGATTAACGGGTAAGATGCCTTATAAGTCGCTAATTATCAGAAAAAGTCTAATATGTGCTGATCCAGGACAAGCTATTGACTTATAAAATTAGATGCGTAATAATTGTAAGAATTAAGTTTGATTGAGTTCGGCTTTATTGAGCTTGACTCACTACATTTATTGTCATTTTGTAAACAATAATTTTGTTTTATGTTTTTAATAATTCTAGATTCAAGTTGCTAGTGCAATAAATATTACTAATATTACCATCTAGGCATACAGTTCGCAAGAGCCTCTGCTGGAGAGGCAAAACCCAAAATCTTACGCGGCCTTAGATTCAATTTGCAAATAACTTCTTGGATCTCTTTATCAGAAACATTTTCAAAGTTGGTTTTTTTAGGCCAATATTGTCTAATTAAACCATTTGTGTTTTCATTAAGCCCTCTCTCCCATGAGCTATATGGGTGCGCGAAATATATTTTTATGCCGAGAGCCTTCGATATTGCTTCGTGATTCGCAAATTCTTTGCCGTTATCTAGTGTTAATGTATGTGATATTGGCATAAATGGCGCAAGCATCTCTTTTATTGCATTTTCAACTTCTTTGGATCCCTTGCTACTAATCTTTTTTGCTAAAACTACTTTAGATTTTCTTTCTACAAGAGTAACTATTGCACCTTTGTGATCTTTGCCAATTATAAGATCTCCTTCCCAATCGCCAATTCTAGTTTTTTTATCAACAATTTCCGGTCTCATGTCTATTGAGACTCTATTTTTTAGTTGGCCTCTATTTTCCTTTTCTCCATATTTTTTTCTTTTTTTGCGAGAATGCCTTAGATTTTTATATAAGCTTCCACCATTCTCCGCATCAATTCTTATAAAATTGTATATCGATTCATGACTAACCATTTTAATTCCCATTCTTTTGGACGACCCTGATATTTGTTCCGGACTTAACTGCTCTTCAAGCTTTTCTTTTATTGTTTCAGCCATTTCTTTAGTTATTTTCGAATGCTTATGCAAGCTTCTCTTTCTAAATTCAGCAGCTTTTTCTGCCCTTTCAGGATCATAATTTCCTGGGCCTTTATTTCTCAATAATTCTCTGCATATCGTTGATTGACTAACGCCAATCCTGATTGAAATTTCAAATTTTTCAAATCCAGCTTCAATTAATGCAGAAATTTGGTATCTTTGAATTATGGTTAATTGTTTATACTTTCTCACAAGTGCCTTTCGTTTAGTCTAATTAAACGATTAAGTTACTACCTCGTGAAAAGTATAACAATTAACCTCTTTTAATTAGAAGAAATTACTATTGCACTTGCAACTTGAATTCGCCAATTTATTTATAAAGGCGAAGAGATGAAAAGATTTAATTTTAAAGGTCGCAAAATTATTTGTTTATTGCTGGCGAGTTCTATTGCTACGCAATCATTAGCTGCATTTAGTTGGCCACAGTTAATAAGTTTATTCACAAAAAAGCCAGCTGCACATAAATTATCAGCTATGAAAAAATTAAACAATAAAGCTTATGCGAAATAAAAACTAGGCATACTTTTACTTGTTTTCAATTGTTAAGAAAATTTCAAAACAAGTAAAATTTAAGTAGCACAAATCTGC
>LBOA01000042.1 GCA_000989195.1 candidate division TM6 bacterium GW2011_GWF2_30_66 | reverse complement strand
CTTGTTGGGCTAAAAAAAGAAAATCTTATGATAGCTTTTTGCATCTTGCTTGTTCTTTAAGGCTTTATAAGATGGCTGGAATTTTCGGATAAGCTCTAAAATTAAAATTCAATAATGCAAAAATAATAATACTTGAATCAGAGTTAGAACAACTTAAATTACAATTGCAAGAACATGACTCAAAAATATCTAATTTTGATTACGAGTTAATAGTTCGTGAATTAAATTTAATAATTCGTGAATCAACGTTAATAATGATTGAACCGAACTTAGAAACGCTTAAGTTAAGATTGCAAAAACGTAAATTCGAGCCAGAATGGCTCGATCGAAAGTTAAAAAAACAAGAATTGCTATCAAAAGTATATGATCTGCGTTTATATGGCCCTATGACTTTTGGTAAGACGCCTAAAGACGGTCCAAGCTGGTTTCAATTAGAACCGAAATGGCTTGCATCAGAACCAAAATGGTTAGAATTAAATCCAAAGTGGCGTAAATTAGAGCCAAAGTGGCTTGAGCTAGAATCAAGATGGCTGCAGTCAGAGTTAAAAAAGCTTCAATCTGACAGAAAGTGGCTTGCACTAAATATAAATGAAATTGAATCGGGCTATAGATGGCTTGAATTAGAAATGAAGAAACTTAAAGGAGTAAATTCTATATCGCTTGAATCAGAAAGACTCAAAAATAGAATAATAGAAATAGATTGCGAACAAAATCAAATGACGGATGAATTAAACCAACATAATGAATCTGAACAATTAAATGATATAAAGATAGAGACAGATATACCGCGAAATCAAGAATCTATAGAGTCTAAAAACCCTGTAGAACCCAAAAAGACCATTTCAAAACCAGTTGAACAAAAAGATTTTGTACAAACTACCTATGAAAATTCAAAGTTTACCAATATAAAGAATAGGCTTGAGGGCAATTTTGACAATTTAAAGATTAAAGATTTGAAAAAAATAGCCGAAGAAACCTGTATTCTGAAACAATTAAGTCAAGAATCTAAAGATTCAATGCTCTTGGTTATCGGAGACAGGATTAAACAGACCGTCAAAGAAGCTGACAAAGTAGATGACAAAAATTCAAATGCTAAACCTGCTAATACAAAACCATTTGAAATTTTTTCAGAGAAATCAGAAAAAAGTGCTGCAAAAATAAAAGTCGAAGCGCTAATTAATTTTGCAAAAACAAATAGAATACTTATTGGCGAAGATATTTTCAAGGTTAAAGATACAACTAATAATGTTTATCAATTAATAGTTGATGGCCAGCTTGAGGGAAATACTAAATTTATAGAATATTTTGACAAGTCTTACAATAAAGGGGCCAAGGAAATATCGGAAAATTTTAGATCAAATAAAAATGCTCTTAATTTTTTGAGAGATTCGGCTAAAACATTAAATATTAAGTACCCCCCAGTTGATTTAGAAATTGAACAGTTGCAAGATATTACCATAGACAAAAGTTTAAATATTATAGAAGGATATAAAGAGCTTAGTGTCGAGACTTTTGTTCAAGATATTAATCTAGAACAAAGGCCTGTTGGATATTGTTGGGGTTTTGTGTTTAAATCGGGTACAGTTGAAAAGACGATGACTTTAACGGAATCCCTGGGAGACATTGATCATTGGATATGTCTTTTCGTTGTTAAGACTGGCGCAAAAGAATATTCTTGGTTTATTGCAGATTCTATGAATGGGAGACGGTTTAATACTTCTCGAATAAAGGCGTATATTTTTAAATTTTTAGGTGAAACCTACGATGTATACGAAAAAGAAATCGTTCAAAAACAGAAAACTGTTGATAAAAAGCAAGAACTTGAAACAATAAAAAAACTATCTGATATGGTTTCTGAAAGCAATACGCCTGAGGTAATTGCAAGTGTTAAGAAGCAATATAAGAAAATTGGAAAAACAAAAACAACTCCAGAAATTACATTATCTGAAGATGATGCCTTTAATAGATTTTTTTCAGAAAAGATTATAGATATTTCTGCCATGAAATACGCTGACCAAAAAATGAGAAATGATTTAATTGAGCTGATCATTAAAGCTGGTCGTGGTGTAAACGGAAAGATGTTTTTAAAAAAGCTCAATGAAGATATTGTTGAATTTAATAAATTGGTTATAACAAAAAATCCTGATATAGTTGAAACACAAAAGATCATCGATAGATTAACAATAAATGGTTATCCTGGAGCTGAAAATATAAAAACTGTAATTATTGAAAATATAAACAATGCATTTAGCGATAAGATTAAAAAAACGTGAATCAATGCTTAATGAGTCTTATAAAAACAAAAAATAATTTATAAGCTTTTATTTGATGTTTATTTTTGCAGGGGCGTGCGAGTACGCCCCTGCATTTATTATTTGATAAATACTGAAAAGTTAGGCAAATATAAAACTTATCCAGACTTATTTGATGTCAAACCAAAGTAAAAAGTTCCGCTTTTCGGAACCAACATTTGTTTGACTGACGACATTTTAAAGATTCCCTAAAACGGGGAAATCAAAGCCTTGGTTTGCAAATTAAACGGGGCTTAGCTTGCGAGGTTTTTTCATAGTCTTAATTATACACAAAAACCGGAACTTTTTATTTTGCTCTACAAGGAGAACTTATCACTTTGCTCTAACATGAGTTTTAAAAAATTTGGACTTTCAAAAAAAAATTGTTAGAATCCTAAAAAGCCCTAAAAGCTTAGAATGCTGCTATTAAATGTAATTTGCAACAAACAAAAAATATTATTAATGTTTACAAAAAAAGGGAAAATATGAAAAAAATATTACTATCTTCAGTTTTACTACTATCTTGCGTTGTAAAAGCAGAAAGTACAACTGATAATATTTCACCAGAAAATATTACTTTCGAAAATAGCGTTTGCCAAGAAACAATGTGCGAAAATAGTCCTCAAGAAAATATTATCCGTGGAAAAGTTTCAAAAACTATAAAAACAAATATAGAAACAATATCAGAAAATTGCGATTCAATAATCTTAACTTTTAAAATAAATAAAAATAAAAATATCTCAAATAAACAAGAATGGCAAGATGCTGTTTCTGCAATTTCTGATTTAATTGATTTTGCCGAAAATTCAATTAATCGCTCAGAAGAAGACATAAGCAATGTATTAACAAAATCATACAACTTTCTAAAAGACTGTTCAAAATCACCTGCCTGTATTGGCGATTACAGCATAAATTTAAATATTCCAGAAGATTTTGCTAAAACATTATTCTCTAACTAACAATTAAACTGGAAAAACATAAACTGAAAAAACAGCTATAAAAAAGGGCCAAAAGGCCCTTTTTTATAGCTATAATATGAATGCAAAAATAAAACTAAATAGATTTTCTCATAAAACTTGGAATATCCAAATCATTTAAATCTATAGAATTATTTTGGCCAAAATCATTACTCTCTTTTTTTCCATCACACTCTTTTGCAGCACACTCTTTTAAAATACACTCTTTTGCGTAATATGTTTTTTGCTCATTATACCCAATATTATCAATATCTATAGCTTCATTTATAGATACTTTTTCAACTATATTTTTCTCAGCTAATTTTTTTTCTAACTCTTGATTTTCAAGCTCTTTTTCAAAAACTATATCTTCTTTTTTTGCAACAGCTTCGTGTGGAACTTTTGATAAATCTTCAAATAAATTTATCCCTTTTTCTTTTTCTAAATCTAGCACTACAGTTGTAGCTTTAACTTGCATATCACAAGATGTATTTTCAAAATAAGTTTTGTGCTCTAAACAAGACTTATTTTCCTGAATTCTATTTCCAAAACCAGTAGCAATTATGGTAACAGTTACCTCTTGATCCATAGACTCATCAGTAACAGTGCCTAAAATTATATTAGCATTCTCATTAACTTGCTCATAAATTATCGATGCTGCTTCACCAATTTCATGCAAACCCAAACTTTTTCCACCAGTAATATTTAACAGAACTCCAGTTGCACCTTCTATACTCATATTTTCAAGCAATGGAGATGATATTGCCTGCATAGCTGCTAAAGCCGCTCTATCTGGCCCAGTAGCTGTTCCAGAACCCATAACAGCGATTCCAGTATCTTTCATAATAGCTTTTACGTCTGCAAAATCTACATTTATATGCCCAGGGCAAGTTATAATTTCTGATATACTTTTTACAGATTGCCCAAGTACATTATTTATTAACGCAAATGCATCTATCATAGAAATATTTTTATCTGTTACATCAAGAAGCTTTTGGTTTGGTATAATTAGTAGAGTGTCTACCTCTTTTTTTAATAATTCAATAGCTTCCTGCGCGACACGAGCTCTTTTTTTACCTTCAAATTCAAATGGCTTTGTAACAACTGCTATAGAAAGTATACCACTTTCTCTAAGAGCTCTTGCGATAACAGGTAAAGCTCCAGAGCCAGTTCCACCACCCATTCCCCCTGCCAAAAATACTATATCAGAACCTTCGAGTTCATCCATAACTTTCGAAATATCCTCTTGTGCAGCTCTTTTTCCCAATTCCGGATTAGCACCTGTACCCATACCTTTTGTTGACTTTATACCAAGCTGTATTTTTATATCAGCTTTCGAATTTATTAATGCCTGAGCATCTGTATTTACAGCTATACATTCAATAAAATTGTATCCTGAATCTATTATACTGTTTACAGTATTTCCGCCAGCTCCACCAACACCAACAACTTTTATAGAAACTACAGGCAACTCCTGTTTTTTTACCTCTTGATCAAACTCTATCATTTCAGACTCCCTTTTAACATGTGAATAATTCTAAAAAAAATCAGATACCCATGATTTCATTTTAACAAAAATACGCTTTACAGCTGGCCCTTCAATCGAATTAAAATTTTCAGAACTATTTTTTAGCGCATATATTAACATTCCATATCCCGTCGAATAAACTGGACTGTCTAACGATTCTGATATCCCATATTGTAATCTAGGATAACCAACGCGTACAGGAACACCCAAAACTTCCTGCGCAAGCTTATCAATATCCCTCAAAAGAGAACCTCCACCAGTAATAACAAAACCTGATGTTACAAATGTTTTTAAATTTTTTGAATAAACTTCCTGTCTAACAATCGAAAATAATTCTGTTGCACGAGCTTCTATTATCGCTACCAAATCTGTCAAATCAACGTTTTTTTTACTAGCTCCCTGCACAGCTTCAACTTCAATTAATTTATTTTCTTCTACAAAATTTAAGCTTGCTATGCCATACATTTTTTTTATGCGCTCAGAATCTTCTATTGTCGTTCTTAAACCAACGGCTATGTCATTTGTAAAATGTGTACCAGCAACAGGCAAAACCATAGTGTGCCTTATACTACCATTTTGATATAATGCTAAATCAGTTGTTCCACCACCTATATCTAGAACACCAACCCCAAGTAGTTTTTCATCTTCACTTAAAACTGCTGCAGCCGAGGCTAACTGCTCTAAAATTATATCTTTTACTTTTACACCAGAAAATTCGACACACTTAACCAAATTTTGTACCGATGCTACAGAACCTGTAATTATATGTGCTTGCAACTCCAATCTTATACCATGCATATCCATAGGATCATGCAACTTATCTCCACCGTCTATGGTAAAATATTGAGGCAACACATGCAATATTTGGTAACCCTCTTTAATTTGAACAGCTTTTGCAGCTTCTAAAACACTGTCAATATCAGATTGACGCACCTGGCCAGTCTTTATTGGCACAGCTCCGCTAGAATTAACAGATTTTATATGACCACCAGATATACCGATAATAGCTGATTCTATGGTCTGCCCTGACATTATTTCCGCTTCTTTTACAGCACTTTTTATAGATTTTACAGTACGAGCAATATCAACAACAACACCCTTTTTTAAACCATCTGATGAGGCTTTTCCAACCCCAATAATTTCTATATTATTTTTGTCGAGCTGATTAGCCACCAAAACACAAATTTTTGTTGTTCCAACATCTATAGCTGTTATAACCTTTCCAGAAAATACTTTAGCCATCACCCCCCCCTTTTTTACCATTTTAATTTTTAAATTATTTACTAACCACCACAATTTGATCTTCAAATCTTATATCCGCAAACCAATTTTTTTTTACTTTACGATTAAACTCACCTCTCGCTTGCAACTCATTTTTAATATAAGAACAATAAGCCAAAAGCCTATCGTCCGGCACAACAAAATCGTTAAATAATATAGAAAAATTTTTATTTGTCTTATCGAGCAAATAACTTTTGGCGCGAGACTCTCTTATTAATTCATATTCCTGAAAATATTGTTCTGGAAAACTAAAAATCATCTGTCTAAAACTATCCTCAATTTCATTTGTTATTTCATCACTATTTAATGTTACAGGCTTACAATCATTCAAAAAATTTTTAGAAAATATACTTTTTTCAAAAATAATCTTATTTTCTGATAAAACGTATCTATCATTCAAAATAAATTTTGGTTTATTACTATAAATATTTAAATTTAGAATTCCATTTGCAGCATGAGAAAGTTCTATATTTTTAATAACACAAAATTTTTCTTGTATCTTTTGTGAAATACTCTCTAGAGAACAAATCTTTAACTCTTTACTTAAATTAATAAAATTAAATATTTTATTCTTATGATCACATGAAATTATATTATCAAAATTGCATGAATAACCATCTACCGAAAAAACATAATTTCTAGCTTCTTTTGCAATAAAAATAAATGCCGCAATAATTACGACAAAAACTATTTTTTTTATATATTTTAATGCAATTCTCATTTTCGTTCCCCCCTTTTGGAAACTACAATTAAGATGCCACCCCTATGCTTTATAATTATTTAATACATTTTTCTTACATAAATAGTCAATAAAATGTATAAAAATCAATAAAAATAAGGTAAAAGTATGCAAATTTTATAAATTTTATAAATTTTATAAAAAACAAATAAAACTTGACAAATACAAAATATTTTTATAATATAAGTATATAATTAAACGTTTAATACTAACAAATAATAATTTATAATAATACTTTAATGGAGTTTTAAATGAAAAAAATAAAATTTTTAATATTTTCTACTATTTTAACTTTAGTGACGACTAAATTTTTAATATCTATGGAAATAGAAAATAATAAAAAAATAGATGAATCAAGCACTCAAGAATTTACAAATAAAGGCAAAAAGCCTAAAATTAAATTAAATTTCGATACTTTTATTGATGTATTTATCAAAAAAAATGAAATTGAAAAAAAGAATGATGTTCAATTTCAACGATTCGTTCTAATAGAAGAATTAAATACAGCCATACAGCAACAAAAATCAATAATAGCCAGCAAATCTTTATTTAAATTTTTCATCGAATCTAAATATTACAAAAAAACAACAAAAAGCATTTTTATTGATCAAAATAATTGGAATATATTTGGAACAAAAGACAATAATTTTATAATATTTATACCAAATTCTAAACACCCTGAAATAAAAGATCTTTATAGCTTAAAAAAAATTGGTTTAGACGAAAAACATTTATTCACGATAAAAACATTTGATTCAAATAAAATAAAAATAGAACTAAAAAACTATCTAGAAGATATTAATAAAAAAAATATTAACACAAAATATTTAAGAAAATATTTTTTACTAATACATCTATCTACAATAGAATTAATTGAAAATAAACTATAAAAAATAAGATATAAAAAAATAAAAAAAGAGCAACATACAAAAAAACTTTGCATGTTGCTCTTTTTTTTATACCAAAATAATTAAATTTTTATAAAGTTAAATAACTTTATTTTTTGTACTTATCAAGAATAATAATATTCCAGCAGCGACAGATGCATTATAAGAAATATCTGGTGTACGTTGCGCAATAGTCACAGGGATACCATCTTTAATTATACTTTTTGATATTCCAAAACCCTCACCACCAACTACTAAACACAATGGCTCTTTAAAGTCACATTTATTTGCATCTGTACCATTAAAAACAGCCATATAAATATTATATCCCGCTTCTTTAAGTAACATAATTGCAGCTTGAGGTGAAGTTGCCAAAAATAATTCCATATGCTCTGCCAATCCAGCTGAAGACTTAATAGCAGCAGCACTCAATGGACATGAACCCTTTTGAATTAAGATAGCCCCTTGTGCACCTGTACAATATGCCGAACGCAAAATAGCACCTAAATTGTGTGGATCTTGAATGCCTTCAAGCATAACAATGAACTTTTGATTTTTTGGATCAAAAAACTTTGTTCTATATGGAAACTTTTGTACCCAAGCAACAATCCCTTGATGGTCTGTTGAACCCGCCAATTTTGCCAACACATCTCTAGAAACATACTGTACTGGAACAGGATATTTAGGCATTAATTTTTCCAACTGATCCCATGCTTTTGGCTCAGGCTTAGTTGTATAAATAGAAATCAACTTACGCCTTTTTGCCTTAAGTAACTCTATAATAGGATGCACGCCATATATAATTTCAGAAACCTGTTTTGCTTTATCTTTTTTTGACATTTAAATCCTCTAATTATTTTTTACATACAGATCGCCATTAGTTAAGCGAATAATTTTTGACCTAACACAAAAACCCCCTTAAACAAGTAAAAATTCTTATATTATCAGTTTACACACAAAATACATATAATCTATAATATATTGAAAAATTTTAGAAATTACTTATAATAATCTTATTATAAAACATAATTTTTATACCAAGATTGCGAATAAAAATGCAAATAGAAAATAAGGGTGCGCTCAAAGATTTACGTACATGGCTAGAAATAAGTAAGAACGCAATAAACAGTAATATTGCTAATTATAAAAAAATTATTGGGGATAAAATTTTAGCCCCGGTAATAAAATCTAATGCCTATGGTCATGGCATGATAGAAGTTGCAAAAATATGTGAACAAAATAAAGATATTTCTTGGGTATGTGTTGCAAATTCTAGTGATGCAATAGTTCTAAGACAAAATGGATTTACAAAAAACATTTTAGTTCTTTCTTTTATAGGCCATCATGAAGAACAGTTAATTGCTCAAAACATCTCTCTTATTGCCTACAATCTTGAAGAAATCGCTAAATTAAATATTATTGCAAAAAATATTGGTAAAAAAGCGCATATACATATAAAAATAGATACCGGTCTATCTCGTCTTGGCGTGCAACCAAACGAAGCTTTAAGCTTTGTAAAACAGGTTCAAAATTTTGATTTTATAGAAATTCAAGGCATATGGACACATTTTGCAGAACAAGCTTCTGAAAATAGAGAATATACAAATCTACAAGCAACAAGATTTAACAATGTAATAAAAGAGCTAAAAAAAGAAAATATAAAAATTCCACTCATTCACTCCAGTAGTTCTGCTGGCATTTTAACTGTAAAATTAGAATATGATAATTTTTACAGACCTGGTGTTAGTTTTTATGGATACTGGCCGTCAGAATATACAAAAAATTTTGCGCATCAAAATTATCCAAATTTTAAACTTACACCATGCATGACTTGGAAGACACAAGTTTGCTGCATAAAAAATATTCCTGCAGGAAGCTTTGTTGGATACAACAGAACTTTTCAAGCTACTAAGGACACCAAAATTGCAATTATTCCTGTTGGTTATTACGATGGTTATGACAGAAGATTTTCAAATATAGGCTCTGTAATTATAAATAATCAAATATGCAAAATAACTGGTCTAATTTGCATGAATGTAATTATGATTGATGTTACTGATGTAAAAGATATAAAAGTTGGCGATATTGCAATTTTGATAGGTAATGCACCTAAAGTTAACATTGATCATATGGCAGAATTAGTTGACATGAACTCTAGAGACATAACCTCTAAAATAAGTTTAGAAATTCCAAGAATAGTTGTAGATTAGTTTTTTATCTTTTGTCCCCCGCAGGGGGATAATCCAACAAGCCTTATCACAAACTTAAAATTACAATTCATAACTTTATCTTTTGTCCCCCGCGGGGGGATAATCCAACAAATCATATCACAAACTTAAAATTACAATTCATAAAACACTTTTATTGTTTTATAATATTAAAAAAATAAAAATTAAAATTTTTTAATATAAAGGTCAATTATGTATTTCTTGGAAGGCAATCAAGGAGTTGGAAAGTCTACATTCTTAAAACTTTTAAATAAGCATTTGCCACAAATAGAGATACAACTTGAGCCATTAGAAAATTGGCAAAAAAAAAGACATGGACAATCTTTATTAAAAAATTTTTTCGATGACATTTCACGCTGGAGCTATACAATAGATTCATTCACTCTAATGTGCAGAGTAAAAGAACATCTTATAAATCAGCAACACAAAAATTTAAATAGATTATTAGAGCGATCAATTTACTCTGGCTACTATGGGTATGCGATGGCAGGATATCAGTTAGGTGGAATGACAGAAATGGAATGGCAACTTTACAACGAATGGTTTGATTACTTAACAACTAACTGTAAAACTCCTGTTGGCTTTATTTATCTAAGATCTGAACCAGAAATTGCCTTTGCCAGAGCTAAAAAAAGAGGTCGCGCAGAAGAATCAAGCTGCACTTTGGATTTTTTTAAATTACTTGGCAAATTACATGATAACTTTTTAATAGATAAGTCTTATGTTAAACCTGAAATAAAAAATATACCGGTTTTAATTTTAGATTGCGACCAAGAATTTGAAGCTAACGAAAACGTTCTTGCAAGCCATCTTGATAAAATACAACAATTTTTATTAGATACGCAAGTTCAAGTTCAAACTAAAAATACACAAGCAAATTTAAGTAAATAATTTACAAACGAATTTTATATAACCAATAGAAAAATGCGACCATACTTACAGAAATTTTTTCCGTTCGTACTGAGTTTATCGAAGTACAAATCCAAATAAAAACTCTTACACGCCAATTTTA
>LBOA01000041.1 GCA_000989195.1 candidate division TM6 bacterium GW2011_GWF2_30_66 | reverse complement strand
ATTTGTGCTACTTAAATTTTACTTGTTTTGAAATTTTCTTAACAATTGAAAACAAGTAAAAGTATGCCTAGTTTTTATTTCGCATAAGCTTTAATATATAAATATAAAAATAAATTTTAAAAGAAATGGAGAATTTTCATGCAAAAAATAAAAAATATATTAAAAAAATTATTAAAGTATTTTGGACCAGGATTTATAACAGGATCTGCTGATAACGATCCATCCGGCATAGGCACATATTCTATCGCAGGAGCTCAGTACGGCTTACTAATGGCCTGGCTAATGCCGTTTCAACTACCACTTATGTTTGCAATTCAAGAAATGTGCGCAAGAATCGGATCTGCAACAGGTGCAGGGCTAGCTGCAAACATGAAAAGGGTCTTCTCAAAACCTTTTTTATTAATAGCAGTATCTCTACTTGCATTCGCAAACATAATAAATATCGGCGCAAATATATCGATTATGGCCTCATGCTTACAATTATTACTTGGAGAAAGCATAAGCATAAATCTTAATATAATAGCCATATTTATAACAATAACAATTATACTTATGCAAGTTTTTATATCTTATAATGTTTATTCCAAGATTTTGTTATTTTTAACTATTTTTTTATTTTCATATGTTATTACAGCATTTATGGTTACACAAAATTGGGTAGATATTTTGAAATTTACATTTGTACCACACATAAAGTTTAATAAAGATTTTATTTTAGTTATGGCAGGCGTTATTGGAACGACAATATCTCCATATCTATTTTTTTGGCAATCATCACATGAAATAGAAGAAAACTCAAATAACGGCGATACTGGAAAATCAAAAAAATTAATAAAAAAATTAATAAAAAAAATGCGTTTAGATACATTTATAGGCATGTTTTTCTCTCAACTTATAGCTCTTTTTATAGTTATAACCTGCTTTGAAACTTTACATAGAAATGGAATAACACAAATTAATACTGCTTATGACGCAGCTGTTGTTCTAAAACCTTTAGCTGGACAGTGGGCATTTTTACTTTTTACGGCAGGCATAATTGGAGCAGGTTTTTTAGGAATACCCGTTTTGGCAGGATCTTGCGCTTACGCTTTATCAGAAGTTTTTAACTTTAAACAAAGTTTAGCCTACAAATTTAAAGAAGCAAAATTTTTTTATGGCGTAATTGCAGCATCAACTTTAATTGGACTAGCTATTAACTTTATAGGCATAAACCCAATGAAAGCACTTCTTTATGCAGCAATAATAAATTGTATAACAGCCGTTCCAATAATAGCTTTTATCATAATATTGGCAAACAAAAAAGAAATCATGGGCGAAAATAAAAACGGTATTCTATCAAATACTATAGGCTGGTTTACATTTGCAATAATGCTAATAATCTCTTTATTAATAATTTTTTTATAATTAATAATTATTATTTGGGTAAATAAATTTATAATAAAAAAGCTTAAATATTTCACATGAAATAAAATAAGCCGCACCTATTCCAAAAATAATTAATATACCACTAAACGATGGATTAACAAAAGAAAAAACTCTCTTGCCAATTTCTGTAAACGGTATAATTATTGTTGATAGAATTGTTATTATAGAAAAAGATAATAACCAATAAGAAGGCCTTAAAGCTTTTATAAACAACTTTTTAGTGCGTCCAGAAAATATAAACAAAACCTCAGTCAAAATGCTAAATATAAACCAGTTTGTTTGTAAAAGACCAGGGTAGGACAATTTATAAAATTTAAAGAAAAAAACAAAATCAAATATAGAGCTTATAACACCAAAAATTAATATAAATACAATTAAATGCTTCAAATTATAACTAGTTGGACAAGCGAGCTCTTGCGCGCTGACATTATCCGTCGATATAGCAATCATTGGTGAATCTGAAAGCAAATTAACAAGCAAAATTTGCAGTGGCAACAATGGTAAAAATGGTATAAAAAGTGAAATAGCCGCTATAGAAAAAAAATTACCTAGATTTGACGCCAAAGTAATTTTTAAATAATTAAATGTATTTACAAAAACAGTTCTACCAATAATTATACCTTCAACTACTGTAATTAAACTTTTTTTCAATAAAATTATATCAGCAGCATCTTTGGCTATATCAACAGCTCCCTGAACAGCGAATCCAACATCAGCCTCTTTAAGCGCTGGAGCGTCATTTATACCATCACCCAAATATCCAACGCTTTTGCCTTTTTTCAATATTTTAATTATCTCATATTTTTGTTCTGGCAAAAAACGTGCAAACACCGAAACAACCTGAGCTATTCGTTCTTTTTCTTTATCGCTCATAATAGCAAATTCTTCTCCAGTTACAATATCCTGTATATTACGAATTAAATCAATCTGAAGTGCGATATTTCCAGCGATAGCAGAATCATCACCTGTAATAATTTTAACTTGCAAACCGAGCTTACGAGCAGTATCTAAAGAATATTTAACAGTTTTTCTTATTGGATCAAAAAGAGCAATTAAAGCGATAAAATCCATATTATTTTCATAATCAGAAATATTTTTACCTTCAAGACCTATACTACTCATGTCTTTTTTTGCTATAGCTATAACTCTACAGCCAATTTTTGCTTTTTGATTTATCCACTCTCTCAAATTATCTTTTTCTGCCTGTGACAACTTTGATCTTGCAGCAACTTCTTCATAATCACCATTAACAATCAAAACAAATTCATGCTCATTTTTTTCAAATCCATTTTTTACAAGAACAAGATTTCGCCTGTGCTTTGAATCAAATGGAATCTCATCTATTCTTTTATATTTTAATAATAAATCAAAATCATCTGGAGAAAGCTTATCCCAAGCTGCATTATCAAATGGATGCACTGGCCGATCTCTTTTTGCAATAGGCCTTAAGCCAGATAAAGCCATATAAATAAGAGATTTTTTGTAATCATAAAACGGTGAATTAATATCTTCTATTGTTAGTTTATTTTCAGTTATTGTTCCTGTTTTATCAGTACAAATTATTTCTAATCCTCCAAGATCTTCTATAGAAGAAAGCCTTTTAACAATAACTTTATTTTTGGCAAGTAAAATAGCGCCGCGCGAAAGAGAAAAAGTACTTATTGATGGCAAAGCTTCTGGCGCTATACCAACCGCTAAAGCAACAGCAAACATCAACAGCTCAGAAATCGAAACAACTGATGGCTTAAATATAATATGCAAAATAATTAGACAACAAAGCGTTACAACTATTATTTTTATAAGAAAATAGCTGATTTTTTTTATATTTTTAAAAAATTTTGTTTCATGAACAGTTGTTATCGTAAAATCACTAATTTTTCCAAAAGAAGTTTCTTGACCTGTTGCAAAAACAATCCCCTTACCTATTCCACTTACAACAACTGTACCGCTAAATCCAATATTATAGGCACAAAATATATTTTTCGGTATAAAATCCAATTGTTCACTTTTTTTTATAACCGGCACAGATTCACCAGACAAAGAAGATTCATTTACACTTAAACTACTTACTTCTATAAATCTAACATCTGCAGGTATATGATCTCCTGATCCTAGTATAACAATATCTCCAGGAACAAGCTTTTTACTTTCAATAAATATCTCTTTTCCATTTCTTATAATTCTCGATTTTTGCTCCAAATAATCTTGCAAAATTCTAACTTGTCTAGATGCCATATATTCTTGATAAAAGCTAATAAAAGTATTTATTATAACTATACAAAAAATCGCAATAGCATTTATATACTCCTCCAAGAATAAAGATGCATAAGCAGCGCCTATAAGCAAAATAATAATTGGAGAACCATACTGCAATAACAAAAAATCAAACCAAGTTTTTTCTTTTTTAATTAATATATTTGAGCCATATTTATTTTTATTAATTATTAATTGATTATCATTTAAGCCAAATTTTACAGAAGAACCAAATTCTTTCTCTATGTCTTGGGAAGACTTGCACGCATAATCTAAAAAATTCATTTTTCCACTCTACTTTTTTAAATCTCTTTTTTTTATCTATTTTCTTAATCTTCTACTTTTTTAAACAGTTTACAAGACTCATAAATAATTTTAAATGCCTCATCTGTGCTATCCGTTACGATGAACAAATTTGCAAGACGTTCGTCGATTAATCCTTTTTTTAAACACGAATCATTCAACATAGACACAATTGGTTGCCAATGGTCTATTCCGATCAACACAACAGGAAACTCTGGAATTCTATGGTGCTTTATAAGATTAAGAATATCAAAAAGTTCATCTAAAGTTCCAATTCCCCCAGGGAAGAAAACAAAACCAACAGAATATCTTGTTAACAACCATTTTCTAACAAAAAAATGTCCAACACGCAATGTTTCAAAATAACAGGAACTTTCAAACAATTGATCAACACCAGAAACAGCCACACCTATCGTATGCTTTTTTTCGAAATAATTTTGAACATCAACTGATACTGCACCGCAATTTGCAGCTTCCATAATTCCTGGGCCGCCACCAGTTAAAATAGAAATCTCGCTACTAGCAAGCCTTTTAGACAACTCAAATGCCTGCTTATAATAAATACCCTGATTTAACTCTTTTGCCCCACCAAGAATCGTTACAAATGGAGCTTGCAATTTATAGATACTATTTGTACAACGCATCAAATCAGATCCTATATGAAACGAGTAACCAACCATTTTAAAAAATTCTCTTATATCTTTAAATTGCATAATACACCACTATTTTTAAAAAAATTATTCTACTTATTATTTATATTATTTATCAATGCTTAAAAAAATTTCACACTCTTTACAAACAATTGTAAATATTTCTTCTATATTATCAGTCACGCTAAATAATTCTAAATCTTCTTTTAATATAAGTCCATCTACAACAGCACTATTATTCAACCACATCATAAAATAATTCCAATAATTTCGTCCCACAAGCACAATCGGAACTCTCTTTATTTTTTTTGTTTGCATAAGAGTTAAAACATCCATAAGCTCGTCCATCGTTCCAAATCCACCAGGAAAAACCACAAAAGCCTGCGAATGTCTCGTCATAAGCCATTTTCTGGCAAAAAAATATTCAAGCTCAAAGTATTCTTGCACACAAGGATTTGGACCTTCATTTAAATCCTTAACGCCAATGCCAATACTTTTTGCATTACCATTAGCCTTAGAAATACCACCACAATTTGCCGCATGCATAACCCCAGAGCCTCCACCAGTAATTACAGAAACACCATTATGAACAAATTTTTGAGCTAATTCAAAAGCATCTTGAGCAAACTTAGTTTTCTGCCCTAGCCTAACACCACCAAAAATTGTAATTCTAGGTTTTGACAACCCAGCCAACTTCCAAGAACCATATATTATTTGAAATAAAACTTTTAAAAGTCCAAAAAATTCAGAACAACAAATACCAAATTTATGTAAAAACATTTATCTCTCCTACAATAAAATCTAAAAACAAGCATGACAAAATTAAATAATTTTTTAATCTCTCTAATAAAGCACATAATAAATATAATAATTTAAAAAATTTTATATTTATTATAATCCAATATTAACCAAAGCCTTGCCTCAATTGTTACAATAAAACAAAAAATCATGCAAATAATAGCCTTAATACGGCTTATTATGTATAATATTATTAACAAAAATCATAAAATTTTTAGCAAATAAAATCCAAGAGGGAAAATGTACTCAAGAAAATGTTATTTCTTTTTATTTTTAACAATAACACTGTCAACAAGCATTTTTACAAAAACTATATCCAATGATAATGATTCAGCAGAAAAAGAAACATGGATAAATGTTTTTTTTCATGGGGCAGTAAGCATAAGTCCTGCTCTTTCGCTAGAGACAATAAATAAAGTAAAACAAGATGATTTAGAAAATACTTTTTACTTAGAATACGTTAAAAACGTAAGACAAAATAAATTTTTTTCACAAAATGAACCAAAACAAGAAGTAGGACTAATACCTGTAGACACTAAAAAAATTAATATACAAAACTCTGCCTATGCTATTTCTAAATTATTTGATTTACAATTTTTAGATACAATTAATTATTATTACACATTTGGATGGTCTGGCTTAATGAGCGATAAAGCAAGATCAAATGATGCTAAAAATTTTTATTTAGAATTTTCAAAAGAAATAAAAAAGTTTCATAATAATGGAATTTTTCCAAAAGTACGATTAATAGGATTTAGCCTTGGAGGTCCAACCTGTCTATCAATAGCAAAAATAATAAAAACAGAAAAACTACCTATTTTATTTTATATAGATGAATTGATTTTAATTGCTACACCAATATTTGAAGAAGCATTAACACTCGTATCAGAGCCAATATTTAAAAAAATATATAACTTTTATTCCGGATCAGACCGCGTACAAGTATTAGATTTTTCACAAAAAAACAGACATTTTTCGAAACAATTATTTGAATCTACTAAAGACTTTAAAATTAAAGACAATTTACTACAAATAAAATTGGAAATTTTAAGACCAATTAAAAATAAAAATGGAAAAATTATTTTATCTCCAAAATGGAAGCCTATGCTACCTAGACACTCTGTTGGCATTAGAAAAAGCTCACCTGGACATTGCGAATGGTGGTTTTTGCAATATACAAGCACATTATATAGAAATACTTTTGCATTAACACCACTACCTGCTGTCGCATTTATCCCAACAATAATAAATAATTTAAATAACAATAAAATTGAACCTAAAAAAATAAAATTATTTGATAATAAAGTAACTGTAAAAATAAGACCCTTTGAAGATTACATGGAGATAGAATCTTCAAGAGGTAAAACTAAACTAAATTTCTTATCAAAAGACAAATTTAATTTATTCAAAGATATTGTTTATAACTTAAATTTTACAAAAATAACAGGCCAAATGTATGCAGAAAAAGTTGGTGTAGAAATTGAAAAAGCTAAAATAAAAATAAAAAATTATAATAAAAACAAAAAACGAGAAAAAAAATCTAAAAAAAATGGCTATCGGAAAGTATTTAATCAAGAAAAATAATTACATCTTGAAACGCACACACTCATTTGCTAATATATAACCAGGAGAAGTCATTGGTAAATAATTTACAAACAAAAAAAACACAGTAATAAGCACAAAATTAATTTAGAGGAAAAAATGGACGGAAAAAATTTAAAAAAATACTGTTTATTTTTAGCTATAACCCTATTAACAGGCCTTTTTATAGTAATATTTTCGAAACAATTAATAACTATATTTACAAAAAAAGACCCAATAATAAAAATAGAACCCAAAAATTCAATAGAAACAAACATAAATATATTGGATGCAAAGCAAGAACTAGAGTCAAAAGAAACTTGGATAAACGTATTTGTCCATGGAATAATAAGCATTGTTCCTGTTTTATCGCTAAAAACAATGAATTATATAAGTTTAGACAACCTAGAAAATACTGTTTATAAAGAATATGTAAATAACGTAAGACAAAACCCATTCTTTTGTCTACACGAGCCAAAACAAGAAATTGGATTAAAACCAGTTGATCCTGAGAAAAACAATACTAAAAATTCAGCTAATGTTATAGCAAAACTATTCGACATGCAGTTTCAAAACTCAACTAATTATTATTATACATTTGGCTGGTCAGGTTTAATGAGCAATAAAGAAAGATACAAAGATGCAAAAAAATTCTATCTAGCTCTTTCAGAAGAATTAAAAAAATTTCACGAAAAAGGCATTTATCCAAAAATACGATTAATTGGCTTTAGCCATGGCGGCTCAACATGCTTATTTATTGCTAAAGTTATAAAAGATGAAAAATTACCAATAATATTTAATATAGATGAACTTATTTTACTTGGAACCCCAATTCTGGAAGAAACAAAAAAGCTTGTAACCGAACCTGTATTTAAAAAAATATACAACTTTTATTCTGGATCAGATAGAGTACAAATATTAGATTTTTCACAAGAAAATGCGCATTTTTCAAGAAGAAAATTTAGGTCAACAAAAAACTCTAAAATTAATAATAATTTATTGCAAATAAAACTAGAAGTTTTAAGGCCAGTTAAAAATAAAAATGGAAAAATTATAGAACCTGTAAAATGGGAAAAAAGTCCCGCTAGACATTCTGTTGGAATAAGAAAAAATTCTCCTGGCCACTGTGAATGGTGGTTCTTGCAATATACAAATACTTTTTATAGAAATACTTTCGCACTATCCCCACTGCCTATACTTGCATTTATTCCTACAATAATAAATAGTTTAAATAATAATGAATTTGAACCAAATAAAACAAAATTATTCGGAAATCAAATTAATCTTAAAATACGTCCATTTGAGTATTATATGGAAATAGAATCTGATAAAAATAAAATTAAACTAGATTTTTTATCAAGAGATAAATTTAATTTATTTAAAGATATTATTTATAAATTAAATTTTGAAAAAACAACTAAAAAAATGTACAACGACATGGTAAGCAAAGAGCTTAATAAGGCAAAAATAAAAATTAAAAACTATACAAAAAATCAGGAAAAAATAAAAAAACTAGAAAAAAAACAAGCACGCAAATAAAAAAATAATTAGCTTTTATTTTAGTTGCATTTAAATAAAAAAATAAATTATCTTGATCAAAATATGTTTTTGCAAAAAAAACAAAATAAAAAAGGTAAAGAGGGCAAGCATGTATAACAATTCGTCAAGTAAAAGAAATATAATATATATAAAATTCAAAAACGGTTTAGATACAGCCTCAAAAAGCTTTAATATGCTTTTAAAAAACAAAAAACTTTTATTATATTTTGGAATACCACTAATAATTTTTGCAATAATAGAAACACTAACATATAACATTCAAAAATGTTCTATTTCTGGCTGCATAACACCACTTTTACAAGACCTACCAGATAATATATCAATAATACTAAAAAAATTTGGCGCATCTACTGGCTGGCTTAAGTTTACAAGTATTATTTTTGTTTATCTAGCGCATATCACAACAATAACTATAGCTAAGATGGCTGTTACTTTTCACACAAATAACATTCAAAAACATAATAATTTAGACTTTAATTGTGCGCTGAGCTTATTTAAACAAAAAATAAAAACCGGCATTATATGGACAACTTTTATTTTGCTTCCAATAGCAACATTTACAATAATTAGTTCATATTATCAAAAAGATTTAACCCCATTTATGCACCTATTTTATACTATGATTATTTTTTCTATCTCTGCCACATGGTCACTTGTAACTGCCTTCGTAATTCAGGCTATAACAATAGAAAATCTAAAGATATTTATGGCTATAAAAAGATCTATTTTGACAATACGCGTAATATTCTTTGAATATTTAGGAGCTATGTTCTGGGTAGCCTTAATTGGAGGCATAAGCTCTTTACCATTTATATTTTTGGATCAATTTATTAACAAAGCAACTTACAATTACATCACAATAGTTATAATTCTAGTAATTTATTGCATAATCACATCTGCTTACGAAGTTTCAAAAACTTTATTATATAATAATTTTAAGCAAAAAAACCTGTAAAACAGTAAAAAATAAATTATCACACTATACCAAATAATACCATTTGCCGGTAAAAAATATAACACTGTTTTATTAAATAACGTAAACTTGAAAATACTTGCTTCTCCCGTTCGCCCCGAGTTAATCGAGGGGTCGAGGGACTTGTATTTTTGTTAAAATTTATATAGGCGAATGGTATAACTAATTCAGAAAGATTGCTTATACGCAAAAAAAATAGAGAAACTTTTTTAAGATTTCTCTATTTTTGTGCGCCCAGCGGGCGCACCATCTCAAGGGTGAAAGTCCCGAATGGTGAAGGCAATAAGTAGCCAGTAGCTTAAGGCAAGGGTGTCCATCGCG
>LBOA01000040.1 GCA_000989195.1 candidate division TM6 bacterium GW2011_GWF2_30_66 | reverse complement strand
CAGTTTTAGCCATCATGTTTGAGGAAAGGATTTCTATGTATTTATAGTAAAGTTTTAACACCTACGAAATCCGTTTACACAAAATTATTGACAGACCCGAGGTTTTTTAAACTTAAATTTATGACGGCATTTTTATTTGTTGCAATTATTTTGCAGCATAGCAATTTTTATGCATTTTGTTTGTCTGAAAAGGCTTCGAAAAGCATATATAAAAGTATTTTTGACGAAAAACAACTTGAATTAATAATAAAAAAAATATGTGAAAAAAAATATTTAATTTTATCAGTTATTTCTGAATTTGTATTTTTAGGCGTTGTTTTTGTTGGTGTAAAAAAAATTTTGTTTGCAAGTCCAGATTATATAAAAAGACCTGATAATAGTGGATTAGAGCTTGTAATTAAGAAAGAGCCTATAGTTAAGCAAGTTAAAGTTACTAAGATAAGGCATATTAAAAATATTTTTTCCAATGGGCAAATGGAAGCGTATAATTTCGATTTTGAAAGTGAAGAAGATGTTAAAATGTTTGTATTAATGTTTTATGATTTTAACAAGGAAGATCAAGAAAGGTATTTGGAAATTATACCAGAAAATGTAAAAAGCGAGTTGGAAGTTGTAAAATATAAAGAGAAAGTAAGCAATATTATTTTAAAAATAGAAAAAAGAGAGCCGATAGATATTAGTGAGTGGGAAGAAGCGCAAAAAGCTGAAAAATTTTATAAAATAACAGTTCCAGCTTTGGGTAAAAAAAGAATAAAAACTACAAATGGCTTTGATATAAATGTAAGTTATGAGTACAATAATTTTTTAAAAAAATTTATCGGTAAAAATAAATTAGAGATCTATAATTTATTATTAAAAATATACGAAAATAAAAACGATGAATATGATAATAAAATTACAAAAAAAGATTTTGTCATTGCCAATAAAGATAGAGTTTTAGGCGATAAAGATTTTGATATTGTAAAAAATTTATATTCTAAATTTATAGAATTTAAAGTTTGGAAGATTTAAATTTTTCTTTCTATTTTTTATGATATAAAGTTAAATTAGTTAGTAAAATTTAAAATTTTATTTTGAGGGGTAGATAATGGAAGATATGATATTAATTTATATTACAAATCCGTCAAAAGATAGAGCTGATGAGTTGGCAAAACATCTTTTAACAAGAAGACTTATTGCTAGTGCGAGTGTTTTTGAGTTAAATAATATGTATTGGTCAGATGGGTTTATAGAGAAAGATAATGAATTTATATTGCTTGCAAAAACTGTGCAAGAAAATTTTGTCGCAGTTAAAAAATTTGCAGAAGACACGAGTGATTATCAGGTACCGTGTGTTATAAAAATTCCAGTTACTTGCAATGGACAATATGTGCAATGGCTTAGAAGTGAAATTAAAATATAAAAAGTATAAATAAAAAAGGGGCTTTAAGAGCCCCTTTTTTTATAAGTACAATTAATTTTGTAAGTATTTTTTTAATAAATCTTGAATAATCTTAGGATCGCCTTTACCTTGTAATTTCTTCATGCATTCGCCAACAAAAAAGCCAAATACGCGATCTTTTCCAGATTTATATAGTGCAACATTGTCTGGGTTTGAATCGATTATTTCTTTAACAATTTTTTCTATATCTTCAACAGAGCCAATTTGCTCTAAACCTTTTTCTTTAATTACGATTGAAGGTTCTTTTCCAGATAACGCAATTTCTTCAAAAACTTCTTTTGCGCCCCTATTATTTATTTTGCCAGTATCTAAAAGCTCAACTAATTTTGCCAAGCGTTCTGGGGTTATTTTGCATTCATTTAAAGATATTCTTTGATCTTTAAGCAATCCAAGAATATCTCTCAAAACCCAATTGATAATATTTTTGCTCGAATAAATTTTATAGCTATTTTCAAAGTAGCTTGCTAGATCTAAATCTTCGGCGATAATTTCTGCTTCATATTGCGAAAGGCCATTTTCTTTAATCAATCTTTCAATTTTTGCCATCGGAAGTTCTGGTAGCGTTGAGCGTATTTGTTTTATATATTCTTGAGATACTTCTATTAAAGGTAAATCTGGTTCTTCAAAATATCTATAATCAGCTGAGCCCTCTTTGCTGCGCATTGAAATAGTTTTTTTATTTTTTGTATCCCAAAGTCTAGTTTCTTGTTGAACTTTTCCGCCGTTTTCTATTAAATCTATTTGACGTTCAATTTCATATTCTATTGCATCAGAGATAAATTTAAAAGAATTTATATTTTTAAGTTCACATTTTGTTCCGAGTTCTTTGGCGCCTTTTTTTCTTACAGAAATGTTAGTATCTGCTCTAAATGCGCCATCTTCCATGTTTCCTGTGCATATATTTAGGTATTTAACAATGCTATGCAAAGATTTTAAATAAGCTCTTGTTTCATAAGCGCTAGAAATATCTGGATAGCTTACTATTTCTAATAATGGCGTTCCAGCTCTATTTAGGTCTACAAAACTTTCTTGGCTAAAATTTGAGTGTATATTTTTTCCAGCATCTTCTTCCATGTGGATTCTGTTAATTCTTATGTTTTTGATAGAGCCATCTTCTAATTTTATTGGTAAATAGCCTTCATAACATATAGGTTTATCGCTTTGGGTTGTTTGATATCCTTTTGGTAGGTCAGGATAAAAATAATGTTTTCTTGCAAAGTAACATACAGGCTCAATATTGCAGTTTGTTGCAAGTCCTGCAAGAACAGCGTTTTTAACAACTTCAGCGTTTAAAACTGGAAGTGTTCCAGGATGTCCTGAGCATATTTGACATATGTTTGTATTTGGTTCTTTTGTTATTTCATTTGAACATGAACAAAAAATCTTACTTTTTGTTGTAAGTTGTACGTGTACTTCCATTCCAATATTAACTTCATAATCTGGATAATTTTCTAAAATAGAAAAAGTTTTTTCTATTTTGTCTTTCGATGACACATCTTTTGATGACATATTGCGCCCTTATTTTTTAGTTAACGTGAGTTGGTATAGATAAAATTGATCTAGAAAAATACCCAATTTATCATTAAGATATTTATCCCCCTCCGTTCGTCCTGAGCTTGTTGAAGGATATGTTTTCACGCTAAACGTTATTAAAACTTTACGTTTGCCATAACAAAAAAATTTAAAATACTTAAATATTTAATTAGATAATATATTTTTAAGTGCAAAATTTTTTCTGTAGGCTTTGCAGTCCCTTCGCCAAGCTCAGGGCGAATGGGATGGGTATATACTTTCAAAGAGTTTCTTGTTGCGAACTCGCGTTAATAATGATTTTTTTATATAAACTAACTATAGCAATTTATAACTAAATTATTAGATAATTAATTATTATAAGTAGCATAATATCATGTTTTTTTAATTTTGTATTGATTTAGCAAAAAATTCTTATCTTCTAGTATTGTTATTGCACAGTTAAAATTCTTTTCTAGCTGCAATATTGAGTTATACTCAACGCTTGTAAGTTGGTTAAATACATCTTTATTTACAGCCAATTCTATAGATTTTGTAGTTTTATGACTTAATAATTGTATCTTTAGATCGGTTAATATTGTATAACATTCAGACTGGAGTGATGTTATAGTTCCAGTACCATTGCAGCAAGGACAGTTTTTCATGAGTTGCTGTATTAATGTTTTTCCAGATCTTTTTCTTGTCATCTGTACAAGGCCAAATTCAGAAACTTTTAACACTACAGATTGAAATTTATCAGTTTCTTTTAGCGTTTTTTCAAAAACTCTAATTAATTGATTTTTATGTTCATGCATAGTCATGTCTATAAAATCTATTATTATTAATCCGCCAATATTTCTTAGCCTAAGCTGTCTTGCAACTTCTTCTGCTGCTTCTATATTAGTTTTAAATACAGTATCTTCAAGATTTTTTTTGCCAACAAATTTTCCAGTGTTGACGTCTACAACGGTCATAGCTTCTGTAGTTTCTATAATTAATGAGCCGCCAGATTTTAGTTCTACTTTTTTTTCAAGCGCTTGAAGTATCTGTTTTTCTATTTCAAAATGTTCAAATATAGCAGGTGGTTCGGTATAAATTTTAACTTTTTGAGAGTATTCTGGGGCTATATTTTTTACGAATTTATATATTTTTATTTGTTCTTCTTTGTCGTTTATTATTATCTCGCTTACATCATCATCAAGATGGTCTCTTACGGATCGTAAAGTCATAGGAATATCTTCGTGTAGCATATCCCTAGGCTCTGCTGTTGCAAGTTTTTTATTTATATCTTCCCATATTGATGCGAGAAATTTTATATCGCGATCTATTTCTGCATTTTTTCTATTTTCAGAAGTTGTTCTTATAATAGCACCCATGCCTTCTGGTAAACTATTTTTTACAATATCTTTAAGGCGATTTCGTTCATCTCGGTCTTCGATTTTTTTAGATACACCAATTCTTGGAATATTTGGCATTAAAACTATAAATCTTCCAGGTAAAGTAAAACATGTTGTTAGTTTTGCGCCTTTTTCATATACAGGTTCTTTGCTGACCTGAACCAAAATAGTTTCGCCTTCTTTTAATATTTTGCTTATGTCCATCGGCTCATATCTTTTTTTTGGCTTTGACCCCTCTTCACCCTCTGTGAGCCTGTCGAACGCAAGTTCTCTATCTATTTCTGATATATGTAAAAATCCGGCTTTGTCTTGTCCAATGTCAACAAAGGCTGTTTGTATGCCTGGCAAAACTTTTGTTATAGTGCCTTTGAAAAATTTTTTCTCTATTGTTTTTTCTAGAGGCGAATGAAAGTATATGTTTTGTAGCTTTTTTTCTTTAGTTATGGCAATTCTTGTTTGCCAGTAATTTTTATCTATTATAATTTTTCTCATGACTTCCCTATTTTCGCTACAAGCATTTTAACGTCCCTACAATAATAATATAACGTATATTGTTATTATTCACTAGAAAATTGCCGAAAAACATGTTAAAATACCCAAGTTGATAGAGTTAATAATATTGATAAAATATAAAAATATAAAAAATTTAATAACCTAATACACGGAGAAGAATATGAAAAAAAATTATATAGTGGTTCTTTCGGCTACATTTTCTTGTTTGCTTTTGGTTTCTGGTTGCAAGCACAACACAAAAAGCAAAAAAAATAAACTAGAAAAAGAAGCAGGAAAGAGAACTGAAGTTGTAGATAAAAATGTTAATATTCCTTTAGCATCAAGCGAAGTAAAAAGCTATTTTGATGATAAAGATGATATGAATTTAGGTGAATTTGTTTTGGTAGAAGATTCAGCAGTATCAAAAAATAAAGCTGATAAAGAAGCTTCTGATGATCAATTTGATGCATCAAAAGATAGTGAAGTAGCATTAAATAACACAGAAGATTTTTCATGGGCAGCAGATCAAGATGACAATGGCTTTAAGAAATGTCACTTTGAGTTTGATAGATACGAAGTAAAAAGCGACGAAGATAAATTAGTTGATGCAAACATAGCTTTGGCAAAAAAATTGGTAGCAGAAGGAAATAATCCTTCAATTATTATCGAAGGTCACTCATGTCACGCAGCAGGTTCAAGAACATACAATTTAGTTCTTTCAGAAAAACGTGCAAAAACTGTAGCTGATAGATTTGTTGCAGCAGGTATCCCTGCCGATTCAATCAAGTTAGTACCTCGTGGTCAAGAGTGTCCAGAAAAAGATGCTTTAGGAAATGATATTACGGGTTCAAAAGATGCACAATGGTTAAATAGAAGATCTGAAGTTAGAGTTATTAATGCATAAATTGTGGTTAACAATATAACAAGATCTTTTTTATATAAAATTTAGTAACAAAAAAGCGACGCTTATTAATTTAAGTATCGCTTTTTTGTTTTCGTAATATCATGCTCTTTTTTGAGAGAAGTTTGAAATTTTTTTATATTAAATTAGTGAAAAGTAGCGTTTAGAAAATTGGTTTTCAAGTTAATTTTTTGTGATATGTGCTAAGAATTAAAAGAATTATATTGTTATTTGCCTACGCAAAATTCTTTAAATATAAGATCTATACTTTTTTGGTCGACAGTTTTTCCTGTGATTTCAGACAAATAAGAAATTGTGTCTCTAAGATGATAAGATAATATTTCATACTCAGGGTTCTTGCTAATTAATGGTAGTATTTCTTGTAGTTTCTTTTCTAATGCATGTAGCAAGTTAAACTGTCTTTTGTTTAGTAAAAAAGGTGATTGAATTTTTGAGAATAAGTCTTTTATTTTTGTATTTATTATATTTTCTAGAGTGTCTAGATTTTTATTTTCTAGACTTGAAACTTTTATTATATTTTCTTTTTGCTCGCTTAATAAATTATTTAATAATTTACTATTAACAGGCGTTATGTCGCATTTATTTTTAACAAAAATAATTTTTTGACAGTATTTATTTACTAGTTCTTGGTAAATAGTAGCTTCTTCTAGAGTTAAGTCGCGTGAGTTATCAAAAACAAGAATTACTATGTCAGATTTTTCAGCTTCCTGAAAAGATTTTTCTATTCCAGCTTTTTCTATTTGATTATCAGTTTCTCTTAGTCCAGCAGTGTCTATAAGCGTTGCATTATTTGAATTTATTATAATATTTGCTTCTATTGTATCTCTAGTCGTGCCTGCAATGTTTGTTACAATAGCCCTATTTTGTCTTAATAGCGAATTAAATAAAGAAGACTTGCCAGCATTTACAGAGCCAATTATTGCTATTCTTATGCCTTCTCTTATTTGTTTTTGGGCATCAAAAGTTTTTTTAAGAGAAAATATATTTTTTAATATATTTTCTAATATATTTTTTATTTGTGGACCAAATTCGATATTCTCGTCTTCTATAAATTCAAAGCTTGCTTCTGAAAACGCGAGTGCTTTTATGAGGTCGTTTTCTATGTTAATTATTTCACTGGATAAACTGCCATCAAGTTGTGCAAGCGCGGATTTTAAAGCAACTTGTGTTTGCGAGTGAATTAGTTCATTTATTGCTTCGGCTTGAACCAAATCTATTTTATTATTTAAAAATGCGCGCTTTGTAAATTCGCCATTTTGGGCTAATCTTGCGCCGTATGAAATCGCTAAATTAATTATGTTTTGTACGATAAATTGGTTATTGTGGCATGTTATTTCGATAGTATCTTGTCCGGTAAATGTTTTTGGTGCGCGCATTAGTAAAAACAAAACTTGATCGATATTCTTACTACAGGTATCGCTTATTTTTTCTATTACCCAGCCAAAATTTATTGTGTTAGTTGGTCTATCTATCAAACTTTCGCCAGATGCTAATCTGCTAATTTTTGTAGCTATTTCTATCGCATCTTGTCCAGACATTCTAATTAGTGCTATTGCTCCCTGTGATGAAATTGGGGTGCATTGTGCTATTATTGTTTCTTGGTCTTGATGAAAAATTTGGCCGGAGATATTTTTAATATCTTTTTTCATAACACACTATTTTTTGTATTTAAATGCTGCAGGTAAAAACAGCTTTTAGATTTTTAAATTGCTTTTTAAATTTGTATCTTAGCGTTTGCATGAGTAAGAAAGCAAAATTTCTAAATAATTCTTTTTGTTCGTTTTTATTTTCGACTAAAGCTCTATCAAAATGAAATCTAATATTGTTGCTGCTTGCATCTACAGTAAATTTTATGTCTTGTAAGTTCATTTTTATAAGCATGCCTTCTACCCATTTAGAAGCGTCAATAACCATTTGATCTGTCCAAGGAGATTTTCTGACAGTTTTTTCTTGCTCAGAAATTTGTGTATTATTAAAAGTTTGGGTTTTTCCAGCAATTGGTTGTGTTTTTGATTGACCAGCTGTAGTTTGAGTTTTTGCTTGTCTTAATTCTTGCTGTGATTTGTAATTAGCAGTAGTGTTTTGTGCTTGTGTAGATGTTTTATCAAATTGTCTTACTGACATTTGTTGTTGCGGTTTTTGTGGTAAGTTTTTTGATGGGCTTTCTTGTAGATTTTTTAAATTTTCATGAAAGCTTTTGTCTTTTTCATATTTTGATTTATCAGGGGTATTGTATTTTTTGTCCCTATTATCCCTGCTGTCCCTGTTGTCTTTAAAATCCGGTTTTTTTCTTTGGGAATCAAATTTTTCTTCAAAAAATATCGCTACTTTAGCAGGTTTTTTTGTCATTCCAATAAAGTTTTTTTCTTCTTTTTCCAAAACTTTTATAGAAAAATTTTGAGGCATACCTGCTTTTTGCCATCCTTGTTCTACAGCTTTTGCAATTGATGATGCTTCACAAATTATTGATTTCATTTTTTATCGCACCTTCTACGTTAAGTACGTTTTAAATTTTTAAACAATTTTTACACGCAATTTTATATAAGTTTATTTTATATAAAATTAATTATTAATATTTTACATAAAAGGACATTTTTTAGCTAATAGCTAAATTAAAATTTACTTTATATCGTAAAACAAATGTAATTTTTTGGTTTGAATATTGAGAAATTGGTGACATTTGTTTGAAGAGACTATTAGCTTTTTATGTATAGCCGTATTTCAAATGTCTTAGTTGAAATATATGGAGCGGGAAACGGGGCTCGGACCCGCGACCTTCGCCTTGGCAAGGCGACGCTCTACCACTGAGCTATTCCCGCATTTCAATACAATTTTATGTATAAATTATTATGCATATTCATAAGAAATTTTACTATATTTAGTTTTTTTGTCAAATTATTAAACAATAAGCTTGATTAAGAGGTTTATTTTATATTAAATTATTATGTTTGTAATTTTTATTTATTATAAAATTGGAAAAATAGTATGTTAGATTATGTAAAAGGTTCTATTAGGTCGATAAATGGCGATTATGTGGTTGTAGATATTGGTAATATTGGTTTAAAATTAGGGGTTGCTAGCGCTGAGCAATTTAAAGTTGGACAGGTTATCGAATTTTATTCTTATATGCATTGGAATCAGGAAAATGGTCCAAGTTTATTTGGTTTTGCGTCTGAGTTGGAAAAAGAAGTTTTTTTGCTTGTTATAAGCTGTTCTGGAGTTGGACCGAAGTTGGGATTAGCTGTGCTCAAAGATTTGGGTGTTGGCTTATTTTTGGATGCTATTGCCCAAGAAAATGAAAAGATTTTGAGTAAAGTTTCTGGAATTGGGGGTAAAAAGGCAGAGCAAATTATTGTAAATTTAAAACATAAAGTTGCAAAGCTATTAGAATCTGGGACTATAATTGAACAGTTGGGTGGTTCTGGTGAAATGTCTAAGTTGCATGAAGTTTCTGATGTTCTTAAATCGTTAAACTATTCTAGACCAGAAATATCAGCTGCGATGAACTATTTGGGCAAAAATTGTGCCGGACCTGATTGTTCTTTCGACCAACTTATCCGGCAAGCTTTATCTTTTTTGGCTACAAAGGGGGCGAATGTTATTCAAAAGTGAGCAAAATTTAGTTTTTATGCCAGTAAAATTAGTAGTCTTGAGTTATAATATTAATATCGCTAAAAAAGTTTCTTTTTCTAGTATTTAAATTATTGTATTTATCGAATAGGTTTTTTTTGAATTCATAAATAGTTTTATTTTTACTTAAATCTATCAATTTTGTTGATTCTTCTTTGTCGTTAAATGTAATAAATAATAAGTTTTTATTAATAAATCTGTATGACCTAGTATTATCAAATGTTTCTGAAACTCCGGTATTTGTGTTTACGAGTTCTATTTTATCATTTGGGCGAGATATAATTAAAAATTGGTTATTATCACTAAAATTACAATCTCTACTATGGATATTTTTAAATTTAGTAACTTGTTTGTTTTCTAAATTAACTAGATCCATGTCGCCATAATAGTATGGATTAGATAAATAATCTGTATTATCGTATGGTACAAATAAAAATTTGCCGTTATTGCTAAACATTACTTGTAATATTTTAGTATTATAAAATTTTGATATATCATTAAATTCTATGTGAATCAGGAAATTAGAAATCTTTGAAAGAATGTTGTAGGCTCTCCTTATGACAAAATTTTATTAAAAAATTTAGGAGAGCCCATGAAAGACGTA
>LBOA01000039.1 GCA_000989195.1 candidate division TM6 bacterium GW2011_GWF2_30_66 | reverse complement strand
AGACGAAAAAAAGGGGTTCACAAATATACGGCCCCGTGCAGGTGGATCATAGAACAATTTTTTGGCATTTTATCATGGTTTCGCGGAATTAAAACTTGTGGGGCTAAAAAAAGAAAATCTTATGATAGCTTTTTGCATCTTGCTTGTTCTTTAAGGCTTTATAAGATGGCTGGAATTTTCGGATAAGCTCTTATATTAAAAAAAAATTGTTTATGGTATTATGAAAACAAAATATATTTTAAATTTTTAAAAATATTATATTTGGGAAGTTTTATAATGTTTAAAAGAATAAAAGGTACGCAAGATTTTTTGGATCTTAGTTTATTTAATTTTATTATAGATCAAGCAAAAAAGCATTTAAAAGCATATAATTTTATAGAAATAGCGACACCAATTATCGAACCGTTAGATATGTATAGACGTTCTACAGGTCAGGAGACAGAGGTTGTTTCAAAGCAGATGTTCAAGATAGTTTCTCAACATGAAAATGAAGAGATATGTTTGCGGCCAGAGGCTACGCCATCTGCAATAAGAGCCTTTATAGAAAATAATGTAGAAAATACCCCATGGAAAGTTTTCACCTGGGGTCCAATGTTTAGGTATGAAAGGCCTCAGAAGGGTCGATACAGACAATTTCATCAGATTAGCATAGAAGTAATAGGTTCAGATTCTGTTTCTCAAGATGCGCATTTTATTAAGATGATGGATAGATTTTTTACAGAAAAACTTAGTTTAGATAATTATGTAATTTTAATTAATTATTTGGGTTGTAGTGCCGATAGGCAAATTTTTCAAGAAAATTTGAAAAATTTTTTGGATAATAAAATAGATAAAGTATGTCAAGAGTGCAAAAATAGAAGAGAAACTAATATTTTGCGAATTTTTGATTGTAAAAATCCTGAATGCCAGGAAATTTATAAAGATGCCCCGGTAATAACAGATTTCTTGTGCCAAGATTGTTCTATAGAGTGGGAAACGCTTAAAGAGCAGCTTTTGTTATTATCTGTTAATTATGTTTTAGATCCAAGATTGGTAAGAGGTCTGGATTATTATTGTAAAACTGTTTTTGAGTTTGTTAGTCAAAATTTGGGTGCTCAAAGTTCATTTTGCGGTGGTGGTCGATATAATTCATTAGTTTCACAATTAGGTGGCAAAGTTGATCAGCCATCAGTTGGGGTAGGAATTGGTGTCGAGCGAGTTTTGCTTTTGTTAGAGCAAATGGCTGATAAGCTTGTTTTGCCACAAGAGCCGGCTTTGAATTTAATTTTACCGATGGATAAAGAACAAAATACTTTAGCATTGTTATTGGCTGACACTTTGCAAAATTCTGGTTTATGTGTCGATATCTTATTAGAAGGTGGTTCGATAAAAAGTATGATGCGTAGAGCCAATAAAATGGGCGCAAAATATGTTCTAATATTGGGAGAACAAGAACAAAAAGATAAAACCGTAACAATAAAAAATATGATTACTGGTGAATCTAATACTGTTTTACAAATAGATGCAATAAAACGCATTAAATAATATTTATTATTTATAAATTATTTTTTCTGGGATAATTGTTCATGAAAAATGTTGCTAATAAAAAAAATATAAGTAATGATTGCGCAAAAATAGCAAATAAAGACTCTATTTTGAAAAAAGCAGCTCAAGTTGGTGGATCGACAATGTTGAGTCGTGTTTTTGGAATAATTAGAGAAATAATGCTTACAAATTTTTTGGGTGTTGGTGCAATGTCAGATGCTTTTATTATAGCATTTAAGTTGCCAAACTCATTAAGAAAGATCTTTGCAGAGGGGGCGCTTTCTGCAGCAATGGTTCCGTCTGTAGTTGAGACTATAAGAAAAAAAAATATAAGTTCTGTTAATAAATTGCTAACTTTGTCTTTTTTGGTTTTTGAGGGAATTCTTCTAATTTTATGTGCGTTTGCGATGTGGAAACCAAGCTTGGTAATCATGTTTTGTGCGCCTGGATTTTCGGCAGAAAAAACAATTTTTTGTGCAAGATTATTAAGAATTTTAATGCCGTTTGTTTTTTTTATATCATCAAGTGCTTTACTTGCAGGGCCTTTACAGGCAATAGGTCATTTTTTTGTTCCAGCAATTTCGCCGGTATTATTAAATATTGTTTTTATTATAGGTATATTTGTATGTACAGCATTTGGTTTGCCAATTGAGATATTTTGTTTTTTTATTTTATTTGCAGGCTTGTTACAGCTTCTTTTGCATCTTATTACATATTTTAGGCTTGGTTTTTCTTTTGAAAAATATGATAAAGATACGCTTAAATCTTTTTGGCACGTTATTAAAAAATTTATACCTTGTCTTTTTAGTATGAGTGTTGTAGAAGTTAGTTTATTTATTGATACAAGTTTTGGCTCATATTTACCGGATGGTTCAGTTTCTTTGATTAATTATGCCGAAAGATTTATGGGTATACCATTAGGTGTTTTTGGAGTGGCGTTTGCAACAATTTTGTTGCCACATTTTTCTAAATTAACTTTATACGCGCCTAAAAGAATAAAGTTTTATTTATTGGAAGCTACTAAACTTATTTTTTGGATAGCTATTCCGGCAGTTTTGATGATGATGTTTTTTTCTACAGAGATTTTTTCTACGCTTTTTTCAAAAAAATTTACTATACTTCAGTCACAAGAGGCTGGAAGTATTTTGATAGCATATCTTTTTGGTGTATTTTTCTTTTCTCTAAACAAAATTTTATTAAATGTTTTTTATTCATTTCACAGTATGTGGACTCCAACATTTATATCTATTTTTGGTACGGGCGTAAATTTTTGTATGAATATGCTTTTAGTGAAAATGTTTTTATCTGTAGGTCTTGCGATGGCAACAACGATATCCGCGATAGTACAAACTTGCTTGTATATAATTGTATTAAATAAGATGTTTGGGGTTAAGTTTTATTTAGGTAAGTTTGTAGAATTTTTGTTAAGATATATTTTGCAGTTGAGTGTGATTTTTACGTTAATATATTTTGTTTATAGAGCTATATATAAGCTTATAGGCTTGTTTACAGGTAAATTGCCAAATTTCTTGTTATTTAAATTAGGATTTTGGTTGTGGGTTGGGCCTATTTGTTTATTCGCGTTTTTGTTGATTTATTACACAAGAAAAATATTTAAGGTAAAATTATATTTTCTAGATTAGTTTTTTAGCTATATTATTAACACTTTGTGGTTGTTTTGGAGAATTATGAAATTTTGGTTTTCCGCTGGCGTAGTCGTTTATTTTAAACGCAAAAATAAGGTTGAATTCTTATTGTTAAAGTACTCAAACGGTGGGCATTGGGGTTTTCCAAAAGGTAGAATAGAAAAAGGTGAAACAAAAATTCAGGCTGCTGAGCGTGAGTTGTTTGAAGAAGCTGGCGTAAGAGCAAAAATACATGATAAGTTTGAGCAGTCTTTTGAATATTTTTTTACTGGTGAAAATGGTGAACTATCAAAAAAGACGGTTTATTTTTTTCTAGGTAAAGCTGTTTACAAGCATGTTACAATTTCTAATGAACATGTTGATTATGCTTGGCTAGAATATGAAGATGCATATGAAAAATTAACTTATGATAATGCAAAAGAGTTGCTAAAAGACGCAAATAATTTCTTATTAAAAAATATTTTATAAAAATTATATTTTTATTTTTGTTATATTAAATTCTATAGATTTAGTTGATTTTTTTATTTTTTATTTTATGTTTTTCTATGAGATTTGCAATTTGTGTATAGTTTTTATCGTGAGCAACACTCAGTGGCGTTTTTCCTAAAAAATTTGCAATATCAGGATCTATTTCTTTGTGAGTTAGAAGTGTAGCTACAAAAGGGATGTTGCCTTTTGTGCTGGCCCAATAAAGAGGGGTTTTTTTACGATGATCTTGTTTGTTTACATCTAATTCTTTATTTTTCATAAGTAATCTCAAAAATTCTATTTTTGTTGCCCAGAATATTGGGCTGTAGCCCCATCTATCTGGTAAATTAATATCAGTATTTTCATGAGAAATTAATTCTTTTGTTATTCTTTCGAAATTATTTTTTACAGCTCTATTTAGTGGTGAATATTGCCCAGAGTCTTGTAAGTTTGGATTTATGTTTGGTTGTTTTAAAAGCCAAATAACGGTAGATAATTTATTATTTTTTGCAGCTAAATTTAAAGCCGTTCTGTTTTTGTAGCCAGGCTTATTTATATCTGTGTCGGGTAAGTTTGCTAGAATTTGTACTATATTTGTATGACCATAAAAAGCTGCTATGTGTAGTGGCATATTGTTGTTATAGTCAGGTGAAAAATTATTTGTTTTAGTGTTTGAAAGTAAAAATTTAAGCATATTTTCGTTATTTTTAGTGCATGCAGAGTGAAGAGATGGCTTTATTGTTGGAATATTTATTTTTTTGTTTTCTAGCATAAATTTGACAGCTTCTAGTCTGTTATTTTCTATTGCAAGATTTAGAGGTGTATTGTTTTTATTGTCGAGTAAATTAGCGTCTATTAGTTTATTATCAAGAAGCTCATTTATTATTTCTATATTTCCAGATGTAGCGGCTGCGTGTAAAGCTGTTTGATTGTATTGGCCGGTTTGATTGAGATCTATTTCTTTATTTTTAATTAAAATTCTAGTTAGGTCAAAGTATTTTTCTTTTATCGTTTTAATTAATAAAGTATCGCCATTAGGTTCGCATTTAGCATTTATGTTTGCGCTATTTTTAATTAGATATTCTTGTAATTCATAAAATGTTTTTTTATTAATATTAATATTTGGTTTGCAAATAACGCTTAGAGTTTGAGTTGCACGCTTTGTGAGATATTCTTTAAGCTCAGGGTAATTTAAGTAAGCCCCTGATTTTATTATATATTCTATAAGTTTATACTCAGTTTGTATGTCTTGGCATAATTTGGTTTTTAGTTTAAATAATAAATTTTTGATTTCTGGATATTGCAACAAATTATTATTTAGAGCATGCTTTGATATTGCTAGTTGTGAGCGAGTGTTTTTTATACTTAGCGAGTAATAGGCAAATAAAACAAGCTTGAGGTCTAGTGGTAGGCTTTTTAAAGTTTTTTTGTTTACCGTTAGAGCAAAAAATGGTATTAATTTATTTGATATTTTATTTTCAAATTCAAGGTTTTTGAATAATACTTTGGCGATATTTGTAGCTAGTTCCTCAGGCATGCTGTTTTGATTTTGATCTCGGTCCTTTAGTTCTAAAGTTGTGTGATGCTTCATGAGTGTTATTTTTATTGAAAAAGACAAATTTTGTTTATCTTTTGCATGATGATTTATTTTTATAGTTATTATTGGTCTTTCGCCATTTTTTAATTCAAAGTTAACAATTCTTTTAGTTTTTGTTTCTGTATTTTCTAAAGAAAGAATTGGCCCGAATTCTTCTATGTTTTTTGCATTTGTGCCGTAAAAGAAGTTTAGTATATTTATAAAATTTTCTACAAGTGGTAGTATTTCGCATTTTTTGTCATATTGATTATATTTAATTTGTTCAAGTCCAGATGTAATATTTATTAATTCTTGTCTCACTATAGAACTTGTAATATTGCATGAATTAATATCGCTAAGTTTTGTTTGGTTAATTTGTGATTTGGTTATGCCAAGTTCCAGAAGTTTTGTTTTTAATTTTTTGAGGGAAGTGAAATTTATACACCCGTTTTGGATGCTAAAATCTAGCTCTGTTAATTTATTTTTATCAGCAATGTGTGAGTATTTAAGAGCTTTTATTATTTTCTTGTAACCTGTGCCTGATATTAAATTTTTAGGAATTATTTCTGGATCATATTTTTTAGTGAAAGGGTTATAAAGTAAGATGCTAAATAAATCTAGCATCGTGCACTCAAAACAGTCAGAAAATTTGTCTGTTATTTTGTCATGGCAATATTCATAGACAAATCTGCCCATTTTTATTTCTGAAGGAAAGTTGCATTTTCGAGTTAATTCTATTGTATCGAAAAGAGATTGTGAATAATTTTTAAGTAATATAGAGACTTGTTCTTTTGGGGATAAAAAATTAAATTTTTTTTCGAATTCTGTATTAGAGTTTTTTGTATTTTCAAAATTCTCTAAATTTATATTTTTGTTTTTTAAGCTAACATCTAATTGTTGAAGGCATGTTTTTAAATTTTCGTTTGTATTAAATTTGGATATAAAAAAGGCCCACAAAATTCCATAGGTTATTCTTGGTAAATATAGTTGTGAGTTGCAGCATGATCTAATTTTTAATAACAAATCTTTTATTGTATTTTCAATTTCTAGAAAAGTATTTTCTGGGCTTTGAGATAGTTTTATTTTGTTTGCAAGTTCAAGATTTTTATTTTTACTTTCGTCTATTATATTCTTTTTTTCTTTTATTTTTTCTAATTGTTCTTTTTTTATTTTTTCTATTTCAAGATTAATTTTATCTCTGAGTTTTTTAAAATTATTTATGTCATATCTTTTGTTTATTTCTTCTAAAGCTTTTTTTATAGCATTATCTTTTTCGGGAGATTTTTTTGTGAATTTTTGGTTAATTTCTTTTAATTTATTTGTTTTTATGGTTTTTGATTCTTTTAAAAGTGTTTCAAATGTATTTGCGAGTTTTAGTCTGTTATTATTAGATTCTTCTAATCTTTTATTAAGTTCTTCCAATTTTTGATCTATTTTTTTAGATTCTAGTTCAAAATAATTTATTATATTTTCTATATCTCGTATTTCTTGTGGTAAATATTGAGAATATAATTGTATCCAATTATGTTTTATAATTAATTTATCGATTAATTCTGTATCTTTTTCTGCGTTTTTAATATTTGTATACACATGATTTAGTAGTGTTCCAAAAATTTCTGGAGTAGTAACGGCAATAGGCCCTTTTTTTGTTGTAATAAGTTGATCATTTTCTTGGCCATAAAATATATGCCATAGTGTTCTAGTTAATATTCTTACAGGATCATGTTTTTGAGAATATAAATATATGTTTTTTAAATAATTTGTAGTTAGAGATTTGGCCAGACCGATATCGTCTGGCTCTAAAATATTATATAATTCTGGCGTATTATCTAGCATGGCGTTTGTTATTGTTGAATTTATGCTTATTAATAGTAAAAACAAAATTATAAATATTTTTTTTTGTTTCATAACTCTTCTCTTTTTTCTTTTTTAAAAAAAATAAACCAGTATATTAAAAATCTATGATTTTTTAAAGAATATTGCAAATAGAATAGCAAGTTTGGTATTGTTTTGTTAGTGGAGGTTTAGATTAGTTTTTTGATTTTATTAAAGCGGGGAGTATATTATGCAAAATTTTATTACAAAAATTATGAGTTTTATTTCTCTAGATTTTTTTTTACTGATATTTTTTTGGGCATTATTTAATGTTTTTTATGCGCAAACAGTAAAAGCGCTTCCAGAAAATAAATCAGAAAAAGTTGTAAGTGTGGCGTTAAAAGGTAATTCAAGCTTGCAAAATCAGGATGAGTTGAAAAAAATGCTTAAAGAAGATTACTCTCTTTTTATAAAAGAGTTGGGGGCAAATATTAATGATCCAAAGTTTTTAGCTGTTTTAAAATCTGGCGACCATGCTTTGGATAAAGTTGTTTTTGATCATGATATATCGTATAAGGCTAGTGAATTAATTCCTACACAAAACGAAATAGACGTTGAAAAATCCTTAAAGTACCCACTTGCAAAAGAAAAGCCGGAAGTTTTAGTCGGATATTTAACGTCAAAAACTGGATTTGATGAAAAAGGGCAGCCATTTTCTCCAGGAGGGCCAATTGTTACAGCTGGAGGAAAATATATAATTGATGGGCATCATAGATGGTCACAGTTGTATTTAATTAATCCAAATGCACGTATAAAGGCTTTGAATATTCGCATTGATGATCCAGTAATGGCTTTAAAGATTGTGCAATTGGCTATTGGGTCTATTTCACAAAAAATTCCAACATCGCTTGTTGAGGGAAAAAATCTTTTGTCAATGACAAAAGCTGATTTTGATAAATGGATACGTGAAAATATTGCGCAGAAAGCGATTAATGCTTTTGGTGCTGCTGGAATGCTTGGTTCTAGCGAAAATTATGATTCAGAAAAAAGTAAGCAGATAATTATTGATTATATTTGGCAAAATGCTCAGAAAATGCGCAAAGAAAATTCGCCAATTAAGAATGCTCAAAATAGAGGGCTTATGCCGCAGACTGATAATGCTAAAGGGTGGAGTGATCTTTTGCAAGAAGGTGCTATTGATATTAGGTGAAATTGGGAATTTTTTAGAAAATTGGTTGCGGGGGTTGGATTCGAACCAACGACCTTTGGGTTATGAGCCCAACGAGCTACCAGGCTGCTCTACCCCGCGATTAACATTTGCAATTTAAAGAAACAATACATATTGAAAATGTGATGTATTATGTTTTAATAATATAGTAACTTAGAGCTTTGTCAAATTATAATTCAATAAAAAGTAAATAAAATTGTTGGTCATATGTATATTTGTTTATAATTGTTAGTTTATTTGGTTAGGGTACAGGGGCCAAGCCCCTGTTTTAGTAGTGTTGGTTTGCCCCCATGCAAAGATTTTTGGTTTAAAAAGAATTGATCTTTTATATCCGGAGCAAGGCGATATAATAGTTATAATTTTTCTAGAATTACAAGGACTGTAGCGGTGTTTTTAGTATGAGTTATTGTAATATGGCTTATTATATTTTCGTTTTGGATGTTTTTAGTAAAATTTAAGATATTTTCCCAATTTATTAAAAGTTTTGGGCGGCCATGTTGGGTTTGTATAATGCTTGTATTTTGGCAAATTGTTAAAAAAGGGACGTTATTTTCTGGGGTCATTTGGGAAAATGCCTTGAAAAATGCTTCTTTGGCGGCAAATTTTGATGCAAATCTCTCCGGAGCCTTTATTGGTATTTCTAGACAATAGTCTATTTCTTGCTGGGTTAACGTTTTTTTTAGACTTTCTTTCGTGTAATTCGCCCAATCTACAAACCTTTTTATTTCTACACTATCTATTCCCAAGCCAAGTATCATAATTGCCCCTTTTTTAAGCCCTTTGTTTATCTAAACTTTGATCTAAAGATCTATACATAACAGCTTCACGTATATGCTTAGTATCTATTATTTCGCATCCATCCAAATCAGCCATAGTGCGAGCGACTTTTAAAATTTTATGGTAGCCGCGCATACTTAAGGCAAGCACCTCAAAAGCCTTTTTTATTGTTATTTCGGCATTTTCGGTTAATTTGCAAAATTTATCTATTTGATCTGGGGTCATATTAGAGTTAAACATACTTTTTGTTCCAAATCTTTCTTCTTGAATAATAACAGCTTTTAATACTTTTTCAAACATAGATTCAGAGCTTTCTGATTCTATATTTTTTTCTTTTATTGTGTCATATTCAACTGACTGCACACTTATTTGTAAATCTATTCTGTCTAATAATGGGCCAGATAATTTATCTAGATACTTATTAACTTGTTGTTTTGTGCAGTGACAAGTCTTTTTCTTGTCGCCTAAATAGCCGCAAGGGCATGGGTTTAGTGCTGCTACAAGCAAGAAATTTGCAGGGAATGTTAATGTTTGATTTACGCGAGAGATACATACTGTTTTATTTTCTAGAGGTTGTCTAATAACTTCAAGCACGTCCCGTTTAAATTCTGTTAATTCATCTAAAAATAATATGCCATTGTGAGATAAACTAATTTCGCCAGGTTGTGGATAAGTTCCGCCGCCAACAAGACCTGCTTGCGATGTTGTATGATGCGGGCTTCTAAATGGTCGTTGAGTAATTAATGGCTTATTGCCAAGTTTTCCACATATTGAGTAAATTTTACTTGTTTGTAAAACTTCATCAAATGTCATTTCTGGCATTATAGTTTGTAGTCTTTTTGCAAGCATTGTTTTTCCAGCGCCAGGGGGCCCAACGAATAAAATGTTATGTCTTCCTGCTGCAGCTATTTGTAATGCTCGCTTTGCTTGTAATTGTCCTTTTATTTGACTAAAATCTACGTCTAGATTTAAGCTGTTTTTAACAAATTTACTAAAAGAGTTTGTGGTTGGCTCTATAGAATGCTCTTTTCTAAGATACGCTACTAATTCTGTTATGCTATCTACGCCAATTACTTCTAAATCTTCTATTAATGCAGCTTCTTTTGCGTTTGATTTTGGTAAAATTATACGCTTTTTATTTAGAGCTTATCCGAAAATTAATTTGAAATAAACAAGCCCCTTAAAATTGGTTATATTATAACCAAGAACAAAAACAAAGAAGGGGCTTGTTATGAAGA
>LBOA01000038.1 GCA_000989195.1 candidate division TM6 bacterium GW2011_GWF2_30_66 | reverse complement strand
CGCGATGGACACCCTTGCCTTAAGCTACTGGCTACTTATTGCCTTCACCATTCGGGACTTTCACCCTTGAGATGGTGCGCCCGCTGGGCGCACAAAAAGCGGGTTAGAGAAATCTAACCCGCTTTTTTATTGCTTAAATATTTAATTTCTTCAATCTATATACCTGTTGAATTATTAGCACCAGAAAGCAAATCTAACCCATATTTTGTCAAAGTAGATGCCCCAGAAGACAACAATGTAGATATTAATGGAGTAATTGCAATAACAATAGGCATTAAAAATGTTAAACAAGTGTTTTTCTTTTGAACAGCCATCTCTCTTTTTTTCGCCTCAGAAACCAACTCAGCCTGCTCATCAGCTCTTTTGCTCTCATTATCTATAGTCTGTTTTTGTTCTTTATTATCTGCCAAAAGAAACTCTAAAAGACTATTAATCAACCCCTCTGATGAATCCTTAAGGCCATCCTGCAAACCATCTTGAAGAGTACCACTAAAATTAGAAAATAAACCCTTTGATTTTTTATTTTTTACTATACGCTCTAGATTAATTCTTATATGACCTCTTTTTTCCAACGCTCTTCCACATAAATTTAATAACTCTCCATGATCACAATTTCTACCTATGCCCTTCTGAAGAAGAATTTTCGCCAGATCCTCATGCAATTTTTCACCTATCAAATCTATATGTTCATCTAAAATTATCCCAGAATCTTCTTTTTCTACTATAGCTAAATCTCGCCCACCACTTTCTTGAAGCAAATCCTCAAAGCCACTCCCATCAGTCCCAATAATCTCTTCTTTTTGTTCAACTTTTTTTACTGGATCTTCAGGATACCTATCTTCTTGTTTTGAAGAATTTATAACTCTAAATATACGTTGATCTAAATTTTCACAGATCGCTTCAAACTCTAAATCACGAACAACCATCGGTTCATACTCTCTTTTTTCATTAAAAAGAGCAAACGTCCCTTTAAAATGCTTTTTTTCCTGGCTGCTGCTATCTTTAATAACAATTAACTCTTTTTCCCCCATTACATAAATATTTTGCCACTGAAAAACAAAAAATATATAAAACAAGAATTTAAATTGATTTTTACACATAAAAACACCTCCCAAAATTAGATAAATAAGAAATAACCATTTACAGAAATCTAATCAAAATACACGTATATAATCAATAATTTAATAATTTATCTATTTTTCAGCCCAAAAACATAGATAAACTTGTAGACAACAATAAAATTTCATGCTATTATAATTAATACAAATAGATGTTTTTAGCGATACAATATATTTAAAACAATATAAAACTTTCAATTACATTTATCGCAGTTATATAACCTAAATTAATATATTTGGAGATTAAAATGGAAATATTTACACAAAAAACATTAATAAATGCTTTTTATTTTACAGTTTTTTTATCAATATTAAATAATATTGACGCTATGAGCCCAAAAAAAAGTGCTCCTATAGACATACAGAGACCTAAGTCTTTCAATTTTTCGGTAGAACCAATGAATCAAGAAAATTCAAGCGAAGAAGACTCTGAATACGAAGATAACTCAGAACAAGAAAGCGATTCAGAAATCTTTGATTTTGGATTCCCTCAATCAGGCGATATAGAAAATAAATACCAACAAAAAAAACAAAATCCAAATAATAAAAAAAATAATTTTGTTTTTTTTCAAGATCTAACAGATGAAAATGATGAATTAGATAAAAAATTAGAACCTAAGATTCAAAATACATGTCCCAAAAACTTGTTTGACAAAATAGATCTTACAGAACATGAAATTCATACACTTCTTAGAGAAAAAGAAAAAATAATACCTAACTTAGAAGAATCAGATATTAAAATATTAAAAAAAATAAAAACAGAAAACGATTTACTAAGATTAGATAAAATACCTTTAAAACGCCTACTTGAAGCTGTAAATTTAACAAATTTAATAGATAAATTCAAAATCTCTGAGGAAAATGTTATTAATATATTGCTAGCAACAAAATATCTATCGCCAAGAGAGTTTATATCACACCTTAATTCAGAAGATCTTCGCAACAAATTTTTAGAAAATTTAAACACTCAAGGGCTTATATATTTACTAAAAAAAATAAAAACAATAAGGCCCTTAAACCCTAATCGTCTAAAAAAATATAACAATGAAGAACTTTTAAAATTAATATTGAAAAAAACATCTTCAACTAAAGAAGACCCCCTAAACCTTATTGATATTTGGCTTTTGTCTGAAAATGGCATAACTAAGAATAAACTTTTAGAAATTAACCAAGGAGCTTTAGGTTCAATGCTTATAATACTTAAGGAAAAAAAAGATCTCAAAATAAGAAAAAGTATTCATGAAAGAGGACTTCAAGCTGAACGACTAGCACAACAATTAAACCCAGAATCATTAAAAGATGATGATATAGCTACAAAATGGAAAAAAATACTAAAAAATCAAATTTTAAGCGATAGTGAAAGCTCAGATTCAGACAAAGAACCTGAGAAAGAAGATGATTCTGAAGAGTCAGGATGTGAACAACCTTTTTTCAACTGGTGAATTCAAGTCGCCAATGCAACAGTAATTTATTCTAACTTAAAAGGGTTAATTGTTATACTCTAATTGTAAAAACAAAAGGCTCCCAAATTAAATAATAAAAATATTAAAAAAAATAAAGCTCTAGTAGTTTATGATTACAATCTAATCATTATCTAGAGCTTTTTATTTTAAATAATATACAGTCTACAAAATTATTATTTTTTCATTTCTTTTGGCACAACTATTGCCATATTTTGCAAAATAAATGGCGCAATATCTGCTAACTCAGTCAAATCTAATTTTAAATCACTATTTTCCAAGCCACGCTTTATAAAAATAAATGGCACTAAATTATTTGTATGCGCCGTACAAGGTTGACCAGTGCTTACATCAAACATTTTTTCAGCTTTTCCATGATCAGCCGTAATATACATAACCCCATCTAATTTTTCTATTACAAGATCGTACAATTTTTTCAACTCTTTATCTAAATACTCTATCGCTTTTACCGTTGCTACAAAATCACCTGAATGACCTACCATATCAGCATTCGCATAATTAATTAAATAAAAATCTTTAGGATCATTATTTAATGAATTTATTACAGCTTCGGTTATTTTATCAGCACTCATTTTTGGACAAAAAGCATAGCTTTGCATAATTTTAGATTTAATAAGCACTTTTTCTTCACCCTCATGCACTATATTGACGCCACCATCAAAAAAATATGTTACATGGGCATATTTTTCTGTCTCAGCTATAGAAAATATAGTTTTACCATTACTAGCTAAAATACTTTTTAACGTATTATGCACATCTGAATGCTTAAACATGACATCTGTTTCTAAATCTTTACCATATTCTACTGGAGTAACAAAACAAGATAACCCTATATTTCGCACCTCAAATACATCATTTTTTTGACCTAAGAGGCATTTTGTTATTTGCTTTACTCTATCAGGCCTAAAATTAAAAAATATAACACCATCTCCGTTTTTAATAACTCCCTGACCTTCTGGCAATATATTAACCGGAAAAATAAACTCATCTGTTACATTTTTGGCATAACTACTGTTTAAAATAGATTCCCAATTTAAATCTATATTTTTATCATTAAAAACGCTATTGAAACTATTTTCTGCATCTCCCACCAAAACTTTATAAGTTTTTTCTGTTCTGTCCCAATTTTTATCCCTATCCATAGCATAAAATCTCCCATGAATAGAAGCCAAAACTCCGATATTGTTCTTTTTCATAAAATTATTTAAATCAGTCAAATATTTTCCTGCAGTTTTTGGCCCGACATCACGACCATCTAAAAAGGCATGTATATAAACATTTTTTATACCCTGCTCTTTTGCTTCCAACAAAAAAGCATACAAATGCTCAATATCACTGTGAACGCAACCATCAGAAAGTAAACCAATTATATGCAAAGAACCTGTAGCATTTTTTACTTTTTCCAAACCCTCTAATAAAACTTTATTTTCAAAAAAACATCCATCATTTATAGCCTCACTAATCACAACTAAAGGCTGCTTTATAACTCTTCCACAACCAATAGTAAAATGTCCAACTTCAGAATTACCTATACAACCAGGCAATAAGCCTACGTACTGCCCGCTCGCATGCAAAAGAGTGTTTGGATACTGTCTTAGCCATTTATCTATATTTGGTTTATTTGCAGCATAAACAGCGTTATAAGAATGTTCATTACTATGCCCAAAACCATCCAAAACCACTAAAACTACAGGCTTTTTAAAACAATTACTTGCCATGATACCCCTTCTTTAATATATTGTAATAAATATTTATTAAAGAAATTCTACAAAAATAGGCTTATTTTATACCATAAAATTGTTTAATTAGCCTAAAATTAATAATAAAAAAAGATTGTTGAGTGCCGCTACAAAGGCAACTTAGCTAAAATTAATATTATTTTAAAAATAATATTACATAAATAATTCTTTTTTTGTTGACAAAGCGCAATATTATGATATAATTATTTGTATATAGTGGTTATATTAAAAAACAATACTTTTACCAAAACAAGGGAAAATATGAAAAAATTATTAAGTTTATTTATCTTATTGTCATCTGCAATGCCATCAGCATTAAATGCGTCCAATAAAAAAGGTGGATTATCTAAAAAGGAAATCGCTAACCTAACTACAGCATTTGCAAGTATAACATTAAATCCACAACCTGTGACACAAAATCAACCTGAGACACAAAATAATCATGCAAATGCACCAAAAAAAACTACCACAACAATTGAACCTCTTGGAGCAGATGATATGCAAAGAATAAGAAGACGTTTCTTTTTCTAAAAACCATAAAATACGGGCAAAATTAGTCAATTTAAAGCTCAACGTTTAAAAAAAATAAATTATCTGTATAATATAAGTATATAAAATATAAAGAGACTCTAAAAAATAGAGTCTCTTTATATTTTAAAATAATTTTGATAAAGCTATTAATTAAAACTGCTAACAAAACTTATAGGAATTAAAAAATGAAAAAAACTTATATTTTAACTATTTCTCTATTATTTATATTAAGCTCGAATATTACAAACACTCAATGCGAACCACAAGATAACAATAATCCTAATAGCTCAATAATCGGGCAAGAAAGCAATTCAGATCAAAATACAACAATAAAATACGAAGATTTAGATGACAAATTCGATAGTTTTGTAATAGATGCTGAAAATAATGGACTAGATGTAAAACCTATGGAAAAACCAACATATTTAATGAATATGGTTCAAAAAGTTGGTATATTCTTTTTTTTAAACCCATATATTTTTGTTATAAATAAATATAGAATTACAAAAGATTTTGTTATAAAATATGCAACGATAACATGGGAAACTATAGTTGGAAAAAAACCAGAAGAAGTAACTAATGGGACAGTTAAAGAATAAAAATATAAAATATAATAATTGTGAGAACGAAAATAAAGACAAGCACGAATTTGCATTTTTTTTAGAAAATTTGTCTTCAATTATAAAGCCTATACAAATTAATTATAATAAAAAAAATACAGAATTAAGAATTGAAGATAAAGATTTATTGCATAGAATAACAAACATAGTAAGACTAGAAATAGGCGAAGAATTTATAATTTTCAATCAAAAACAACACGCCCTATGCTCACTTATAAGCATAGAAAAAAAGAAATCTCTAACAGTAGAAGTAATTTCTACAAATCTAAATACAAATATAGAGCCTAAAATAAATCTTTTGGTTCCAATCTTAAAAAGAGAAAATTTTGAATCTGTTATTTATTCATCAGTAGAACTCGGCGCAAATGAAATAATAACTTTAATTACAGAAAAATCACAAAAAAATTTCAATCAAGACCGATCAATAAAAATTTTAATTTCTGCGGCAGAACAATCAAAAAACTTCACGTTTTCAAATATAAGCTCCCCAATAGAACTAACAAAATATTTAATCACAAATAAAAAAGACAATTCAGATGATAATTTACAAATTAATGTATTTTTTGATGCTGAAGGAGAAAACCTTGATGATGTGGTAAAAAATATAAAAACTATAATTCAAAAAAATACGCTCTCAAAAATAAATTTAAAAGTAAACTTGAAAATAAACTTAATGATAGGACCTGAAGGAGATCTTACAGAAAGTGAAAAAATTTTACTCAAAGAGCACAAATTTATTTTTTGCAAACTTACACCAACCATACTAAGATCGTTTCAAGCTGTTAATGTTGGACTTGGAGCTTTTAGAGCTTTACTAGTTTAATTAACAGTTTAGTAGCTTTCTATAAACAAATTATTTACAGGTTAAATTTAATAAATTAAATAAAAAAAGGGATAAAAAATGAAGCAAAAAAACAATAAAGATATTTCTATATTATTGTATGCACTTTTACTATTTAGCTTTGGGATAGGATGGATATATTCAAAAAGTGCTCGCAAATTAAATGAAGAAAACAACCAAAATAATAAAATAGAAACTCTTGCTGATGCTACAGATAAAACTATTACTAAAAATCCTACAAAAGCACCAGATCCTACAAAAGAATTTACCAAACCAGAAATAGAAACACCAGAATCAAAAAAAACACCCGAAGAAACAAATACTAATAATACAGAAAAAGAAAAACCCAAAACAAGCTCGATTGCAATACCAGTTGCCCCAGAACCGCCAGCAGAAATAACTTATGACATTGAAAAAGCTGAAAAAGACGAAGAATTAACTGTAAATGAAATTCTTATTTACTCAAAAGAACTCGTCTTATCAAAAAATATAAATAATTTAGTTATTCTTCTAAAAGAAAAATGTCCAAAAAAAATAATTTTAGACGTAATAAACGAAATATTTAAACGTGATTTAATAAATCAAGATTTAACAAGATATGAAAAATTAAAAATCATTCTGGCTCTTGGAAATTATTATGAAAACGATAAGCAATTGCAGGCACAAATTTTTGACATATTAACTAAATACAAAGATTTAGAAAATGGCAAAGTTCCACTTCTATTTGCAGCAATAGAAATAAAAGAAAGCTCTGTAATTCCAGCACTTGTCGATTGGTACAAAAAAAGCGATAGACCAGACTTAAGAGATATCGCAAAACTAACACTTGAATATGCCGCAAAAAATGATTTTGGCCCAGCTATAAAAAAATTACATGAACTTGGCGTAAAAATTGATCCAGAATATGCTACACAATTATTATGGATCAATTTAAAATCAAATAAAACAAATAAAAAATCAATATTAATAGAAACTCTAAAAAACTGTGGCGCAAGTTTAGATAGCCAAGACAAGCAAACAAAATTAACTCCACTTATAAAAGCAATAAAAAATAAAAATATAGCAACAGTTGAGAAACTTATCAAATTTGGCGCAAATCCGATACTTTCTTCTACAGACAAAAGTGTAGGCTTTCCACTACAAGTGGCAAGAGAATTAAAGCAACTTGATATAGAAATGCTTTTAAGATCAAAAGGCGCAAAAGACTAATTATTTAAAACAAAAACAAGTTGAAAACAAAAAGCCAAAGTAAGTTCATGAACTTACTTTGGCTTTTTAAATAAAATTAAAAATATTTAATAACTTATAGATTTTAGATAAATCGGTAAAATTTGTTTTTCTAATCCATCTTTTTTATTCCACATCTCAAAAGCAATCTTACCAACTATATCGACAGAACAAACCTCTGGCACAATATCATCGAAAATAGCTTTACTTCCAAACAAATCTAAAATATTATCCCGATATTTTAATGCCCCATTACCTATAAAATAAATTTTTTCACCCTTAAATAAATTTCCTAAATCTTTAAGTAAAACTTCTATATTTTTATAACCCTTATCAATATTAGATAAATCAGAACTTAAAACTTTATGTGACACACCAAAATAAACGTCTTTTCCACACGCATCAAGAAGCGCTACAGTGACTAAATTCTCTCTAGCATGCTCTAAAAAAATTGCATCTAAACCATCTACGCCTATTATTGGTTTTTTTATAGCAAAAGCAAGACCATTGACAGACGCTAGAACTACACGCAAAGTAGTAAATGGACCAGGACCCTTATTGGTAGCAATAAAATGCAAATCCTTCAAACCTAAATTGTTACGATCAAGCAAAGAATTAATGCATGTTACAAAATATTTGCTAGCCCTTTTTTTATCCTCGAAAATTTTATCTATAATCTTATTGTCATTGAATAATGCAACTTCAATTCCATTGTAGGTGTGTTGTATGCATAAAAATTTTGTCATTTTTCCTAACTACGATTCTTACATTTTTGCTGTTGATAAAAAACACTAAAAGCATCAAACTCTATTGTTTTCTCCTTCTTAAGAACAACTTTACCACAATTTAAACATTTCCACCCGTCAAAGTTTAAAAAATGGTCGAAAAAAGATTGAAGCACCATAAGCCCTTCACACTTCTTACACTTCATAATACATCACCTCTTTTTATAGGTTATAAATTAAACCTTTTACAAAAAAATTCATAAGAAAATGAGAATTTAAAGCGCAAATCGGGTACTCCCATCTCCTCTTTTAATCAATCTATTAAATATTTACAATGCTTGTCAATAAAAAAATTTATAAATTATCCTGCATTTTTTTAGCATGTAAATAATTCAAATAAGAATCTAAAATAAAAGATGCTGCAACAGAGTGTGAAGAAACTTTTTCTTCTTTTGTACGCGCAAACTTGAGATTATTAGCCATTTTGCTACTCAATCTTTCGTCCCACAGAACCCACTCTACCAAATCAAATATTTTTTCCAACCTCTCTTTTGTTTCTACTATTTTTTTTGTTTGGTCACTCTCTGTACCGCGCATAGTTTTTGGATAACCAACAACTATTTTTTTTATATTCTCACTTCCAATAGTTTCTGACAAAAAAAGTTCAAGCCTATCTGCAGTAACGGTCTTAAATGGCCTTGCAACTATTCCCAATGGATCACATATCGCAGATCCAACCCATTTATCCCCAATATCTAATGCTAAAATCTTCATAATTATCCCTAAAATATAATTAACTTAAATATAATTAATGCTTAAATTCTATCTTACTTTATATAAATATTTAATATAATTTTTACATATTTTTTGTTATTTGCCATTTACAATAAATTACTCTAAAATATTATCATATAAACAATAATTTCCATTTTTATTGCTCTATGGAGAAAGTATGCCTTCAAAAATAAATGATATACATATAAAATTTCCAACAAAACTACCTGTTACTTGCCATACAAAATACGTTGGAATTGGTTCAACATTTTTTGCAATTAATGGCGCAAAAGAAGATGGCCTTACCTATATCCCATGCGCATTAAAACGTGGAGCTAGAAAAATTGTTATACAAGATAACGCAAAATTAAATAGCGAACTTTTAGATTTAATTAATAAATATGATGCAGAATTAGAAATAGTTAGCAATACACGACTAGAACTTGCAAATTATAGTGCCAATGAAACCAATAATGCCCACAAGCAATTAAAAATAATTGCAATAACAGGCACTAAAGGAAAAACTTCTACGACATTTATGCTAGAGCACGTACTTAGAAAAGCAGGTCTAAAAACTGCTATGACAACTACTGTATATAATAAAATATTAGACAAAAATCTAAAATCAAAACTAACGACGGAACCTGCCGATTATTTACACCAATTTTTTAAACTTTGCGTAGACAATGGTGTAGAGTATGTTGTTTTAGAAGTAGCAGCACAAGCTCTTTCTATGCACAGAGTTGCAGGTCTTGCATTTGATGCCGTTATATTTACAAATTTCTCACAAGAGCATGGTGAATTTTATAGCACTATAGATAGCTATTTCGAAGCCAAATGCAAAATTTTTGACCAATTAAAACCTGGCGCACCTGTATTTATAAATTCTGACGACCAATGGTGCCAAAAAATACTAGAAAAACACCCAAAATATAATACTTTTAATATTAATAGCAACTCTAAACTAGAAGAAAAAGAATCTAAAGATCTGTCCTGTAAAAATCTTTCTGGAAAAATAATAGACTCTAAAAATAAATTAAACTTAGAATTAACAAGTTCAAATAAAACATATAATATCGAAGCCCCAAATATCTTTGGAAATTTCAATGCTTACAATATCCTAGCCGTCGCATCAGTTGCAAAAAGCCTTGGAATATCAATAGATGACTGCTCTAAATATATTAAGTCTTTTAAAGGGGTTCCTGGAAGACTAGAAATGCATAAAATTAAAAATGGCGCTAGCTGTTTTATTGATTATGCACACAACCCATCTTCTTATAGCGCAATACTAACAACTTTGAGAAATATGACCGATGATCTTATAGTTGTTTTCGGATGTGGTGGAGAAAGAGATGCAACCAAACGTCCAATTATGGGCGAAATTGCATCACAAATAGCCGATAAAATTATATTGACCTCAGATAATCCCAGATCAGAAGACCCTGCTAAAATAATAGAAGACATATTAGCAGGAATACAAAAAGAAAATATTGGCAAAATATCTAAAGAGATAGATCGCGAAAAAGCCATAAAATTAGCCTGTCAAATGTCAAAAAATAGCTCTATTGTTGCTATACTTGGAAAAGGCCCTGACGAATATCAGCAAATTGGCTCTATAAAATACCCATTCTCTGAAAAAGCTATACTAAAAGAGTTTAAGTGAAGCGCTAACCACGGCTTAAAAGCCGTGGCCTCCGCGCTTAAAACTTGAATTACTGATTTTTTATATATTCCCTAATTTTCGCCTCATCAACCA
>LBOA01000037.1 GCA_000989195.1 candidate division TM6 bacterium GW2011_GWF2_30_66 | reverse complement strand
TTTTATGTAGCCAATAGAAAAATGCGGCCATGCTTACAGAAAATTTTTCCGTTCGTACTGAGTTTATCGAAGTACAAATCCAAATAAAAACTCTTACACACCAATTTTATGTAACCCATAGAAAAGCGCACCCATACCACCAGAAATAACAAAGCATCTCCCAACGTCAACAACTTTAAATGGAAATGCTATTAATTTAAGAGGGAATTTAAGCAAATCACTAAATTGTAAATCTAAACCTACAGGCAGCAATAATTTCGCAGATTCTACAGTTTTTTTACAACCATTAACAGCATAAAAAATACTTATAGCTGCCACGCAATATTTTGCAAATTTACCAATTTGCCTTGGCGTTATCCTAAACCCTTGTCTACCACCAGGCATAATATTTTCTAAATAATCATCTACATCTTTTTCATTTGTACGGTTTTCACTGCCAACTGCAAAATTCATATTATTACTTAAAAAACAAATACCAAAAATAAAATATAATATTATTTTTCTCACTTTTATCATAAAATACACCTTCCATTATAAAAAATAAAAATAATTTATAAATTATACAAAAAACTTACAAATTACTTTGTAAATATAGCAATAGTTAAATTTACAAAACTCTTTTATAAAATTTTTTATCACAATCTTTACATGTAAATAAAGAATAAAGATTAAACTCTTTCGCGTCAAATGGTAAGCGAGATGCTTTTGTTAATAACCGGCCAAATACTTAAAAAGGGGTTAAATTTACAGTTAGCAATTTTAGGCGCTTTTAAAGTTAATTTTATTAATTATCTTACTTTATCTTATAAAACCTGTGTTTTCCAATTTTTACAGTCATGCCAGATTTTGCATTAATAGTAGCCTTTGAATCTTTTATAACTTCGCCATCAATCGTAACAGCGCCAGCTTCAATAAGCCTTCTTGCATCAGACGATGATTTTATGCCATCAAGCTGTTTTAAAAAATCTACGATCCAAACATTTTCGCCAAAACCAGCAGGCAACTCTATCTCTTGCGCCGCAGAAAAATCTTTTTTCTGAAATAACGTCTCAAAATTATCTCTACCTATATCGGCAGCCTCTTTTGACCAAAATTTTGTAATAATTTTATGTGCCATATCTTTTTTAAGTGACATTGGATTTAACGTGTCACCGGCTATACGTTCTTGCATTATGCTAATTTCTTCTGCCGGTGTATTTAATAGTAATTCAAAATAACGCCACATAAGAACGTCTGAGATAGACATTAATTTGCCAAATGCTTGGCCAGGCTCATCCGTTAAACCAATATAATTGCCTAGAGATTTAGACATCTTTTGCACGCCATCTAGACCGACCAACAGCGGCATAGTCAAAATAACCTGTGGCTCTTGCCCAAACTGCTCTTGCAAATATCTTCCAAATAATAAATTAAATGTCTGATCTGTGCCACCAAGCTCAATATCAGCTTCTAATGCAACAGAATCATAGGCTTGAAAGATTGGATATAAAAGTTCATGAAAACTTATTGGTTGATGCGCATCAATTCTTTTTGAAAAATCTTCACGCTCTGTAAGTCTCGCCAAAGTAACTCTAGAACATAATTTAACCATGCTATCACATGAAATTTTCTCTAACCACTCAGAATTAAATCTTACATTTAATGGCTTACTTGGGTCCATTATACGCTTAACTTGATCAAGATATGTTTTGGTATTAAATTCTATTTGCTCTTTGGTCAGTGGTGAACGAGTTTTGGATCTACCTGTTGGATCACCTATACGAGCAGTAAAATCGCCAATCAAAAAAATAACATCATGTCCCATATCTTGAAATAATCGAAGCTTTGACAATACAACAGCATGCCCCAAATGTAGATCTGGAGCTGTTGGATCTGCACCAAATTTTATTTTTAATTTCTTACCAGACTCTAACTTTTTTTTCAAATCAGCTTCTGGCAACAAAGAAACTGTTCCAATTTTTATACCTTCTATTATTTTATCTACATCTTTTACAGAATTTTTTAAAGCCATAACACACTTCCTGTACTTTTGCGAACAAAATCTAAGCGCTTCTTGCAAAGTATCTCACTTCACGTTCGCCCTGAGTTAAGCGAAGGGTAATGGATCAATGCTTTCAAATAAATATGTTCTTAAATCGAGTTAAAATTAATTTAACATAACTAATTATTTACACTCATAAATACTCTAGTAAAAACCCAAAGCTTTTGCGAGAATTGTTACAACATGACCTATCCCCGTTGCAACAAAAACACGTAACGGTTCAATAAAAAAGAAAATTAAAAACATTGGGATCAAAAGCAATAAAAAATTATCATTATAAACTCTTGAAGATGAAAAGCTATTAAACATCATATAAAAATACCAAAATCCACTAATTATAAAATTAAGTGCAGCTAGCAACACACTTAGATACATCGTTGCTACAATTACCATTATAAAAGAAATAGCAATTGATGATGTTGCTGGATATAGAATCTCTAATCTAGATTTTATTACCACAATACCCTTAACAAATCCAAAAATACCACTATAATCAACAGATCTTAAACAATTTAGCAACATCATAGGCAAAGACATTCTCAAAATATCTGCACCAAAATATATTACCAAAGCTATCATTGAAACAGTTGCTATAACAAAATTTGCAAAAATATCAGAAAAATTTGCTATAAATATTCTAATTTTTCTAAATTTACCATTAATATTAAAAGATGCAATTGGTATATATTTACCCCATCCAAAGCCGAATAAAACCATAAATATAAAACCAACAAAATCTATATGTGCTGCGGGATTTAGGGTTAAAAAACCCATATAAGCCGGAGTCTGGTCTCCCATTTTTGAAGCTACCCAAGCTCTAAAAAATCCTGAAACAGAAACAACTATAAAGTATGCTAAAATAGTTGTAATTAATCCAAAAATCAATTCTATCGCTTGTAAGTTTATCATACTAATCACCATTTAATTAAAATTGCCTGAAAAAAATAGACCATAAATAAAACATTTATTACAAATAATTTTATAGAAAATCTTTAATTTTGTCAATCCCTGCCATGCCTATGCAGCCCAAGACAAGCTACTATTAAGCAGATACTTCAAAAATCTCGTCTTTTAAAAATACAACTATTGATCAAGACAATATTTTTTAAATTTGCTAATATTTGCATGTAAAAGTAATTTTTACAGTAAAATTCATTTAAAAATAGACCAAGAAAGGGTAAGAAAATGAGCAAACAAAAAGAGAGAAAAGAAAATAAAAATACAAAAAATATAAATCCAGAAAAATTAAAAACGGAAGTCTGGCAAACAAATATCGCGCCAAAATGGCAATACATAATTCCACCTATAATATTGTCAATATTAGCAATTATCTTTTATGCGCCTTCAATGAGATATAGCTTTCAATTTGATGATATAGCAAATATACAAAAATTTTTTCATATAAGAGACTATGGAATAAAAAATCTATTTTTTAGCGGCACAAGATGGATAAGCTATTGGATGAATACAGTTCACTATAGCTTTAGCAATTTTAACCCGTTATCTTATAGAATCGGAAACTTAATAATACATATAACAAACGGCCTGTTAGTATTTTTTATTATTTTCACAGCTTTGCGATATTTAAAAAATAAAAATTTTTTCTCTAAAAATTATTTTGCGATATCTTTTTTTACAGCAATACTATTCTTGCTTCATCCAGTACAAACACAAACTGTGTCATATGTCATACAAGGTCAACTTGAAGGCTTAGCCGCTCTTTCTATATTTAGCATGATATTTTTATTTTTAAAATTTGCATATTCTAATTCTGCAAAATATCGTCGCATTTTTATATTTATACTTTTTATTATTGCAACACTATCTTGCGGAACAAAAGAAATAGCAATAATATCTCCCGCACTAATAATGCTCATAGACTGGTTTTTTGTAGCGCAAGGCGACTGGAAATCATTTAAAAAAAGAATTTATATCCACGCATTACTTTCTATTTTTGTTGTATCAATTTATATATATTTTTTAAAGCCAACATTTTTTACAGAAATACTTGGACTGCAAAGACTTGCAAAAAATAATATTGGTAACATAATAACAAAAAATGCCGATGACATAATAACCCCTTGGGCATTCTTTATTTCGCAATTTAAAGTTATCTTACATTATTTATTTATTTTTTTGTACCCAATGAATATAAGCGTAGAATACGACTGGATGCTATCAAAAAACTTTTTCGCTCTAGACTGCATATTACCGTTTATAACATTAATAATTATTTTTAGCATAATACTAAAAATTTTAATAAAAAATAAATCAAGCATGATCGCATTTGGCAGCTTATGGTTCTTTTTGGCAATTTCTCCAAGATCAAGCATAATCCCATCACCAGAACTTTTAGTCGACTACAAAACTTATACAGCATCTTTTGGTTGGTTATTTTTGATCTCATGCGCAATAATATTTATTTTTCAATATGCGACTGAAAAAATTAATACTCTACTAAAATCAAGATCTACTGCAAACTATAAATTAAATGCTCAAAATAACACTGAAATAAAAACACCGCAAATAATAATACCAACATTACTAGCAATATTATTTGGAACTGGAGCAGGTTTTTTAACAATGGAGCGCAACACAATATGGCGATCTGGACATGAATTTTGGGGTGATATTATAAAACATGCGCCAGGAAAAGCACGAGCATATAATAATTACGGCGTAGAACTATCGCAAAATCTTCAAGATTTTAAAGGTGCAATTTCATTTTTTAAAAAAGCAATAGAAATGGATTCGAATTATCCAGATCCTTGGAATAATTTATCCGTTGCTTATGCAAATATTAATGAAATAGATAATGCAATTAATGCAATGCAAGAAAGCATAAAAATATATCCATATTACCCAGAAAATTATAATAACTTGGCATCGTTTTATATACAAAAAAATGAACTAGAAAAAGCTGAAAACCTTCTACATAAAGCAATTGCTTTGAGAAATCATTATGGAAAAGCTTATTTTAATATGGGACGAATTTTCTTTGCAAAAAAAGACATGCAGCACGCATGGGAGAATTTTAGAAAATGCTGCACAGAATGTGATTTTGATAACGTTCCTCACGGATTTGCCGTTTATGGAAAAGTAAGCTTAATATTAGAAAAATATGACGATGCAATATTTGCATGCAAAAAGGCATTAGCTATAGACCCTAATTATCCAGAAGCAGCATTTAACCTAGCTAAAGCATATTTTGCTACAAAAAAATACACCGATTCTCTAGAAATATACCAAATCTTAACAAACAAAAACCAACAAGATTTCAAATCTTGGTTTAATATGGGTGAAATATATTCTGAACTAGAAAATCATGAAAAAGCCATTGCTTGTTATCAAAAAGCTGCTCCATTAAGAGCACATTTTCCTAACTTAAGCATAAAACTTGCAAATTGCTTAGAAAAACTAGGTCGCGACCAAGAGGCGCAACAAACATTAGAACTTTGCATTTATGAGTTCAGAAATATTAATAATCTAGAAATGCAGAAAATGGCCGAAAATGCTCTACAAAAAATTTTAAAAAAACATATAGTTACGTAAAATTTTCGTACCAAAATTATAGTTACCCCTTCGGGGGTAGCTTTTTCAGTTAAATTAATAATATATTTATAATTTTTTATTTAATCATAAGATTTTATAAATATATTTTTTTGCCCTATATCCTGCTCTGAAAATTTTTTCTCAATAAATTTAACTATACTGATCGTATATTTAACTGCCTGCAAGGCTTCATCGTATTTTAAAACATTATAATCAGCTGGATATCTAAATTTTGTTGCAAATGGATTTATATATTTAGCCGCTTCTTGTTTTTCATCAAATTTTTTATCAAATAAAGCGCATAACTCAAGCAACTTGACTAAATCATGTGTTTTTAATAATTCTTGTTTTTTAAATGCAAGATAACCTTTTAATGATTTTTCAGAAGCTTGTTGACAATGATAAACTACCGTTCCAAAAAGTTCATGTTTCAACAATATTTTCGCCGACTTCAAATCTTCTTTAGCTATTTGAAGCCACTTTTCATGCTCTTGCATAAATAAGCTTGCCCTCTTTTTTTATTTTATAGCCTAAAGTTGTTATATTATTTGAAACTTTTTCAAATTCTTCTTTTGTATAAACAATAAGATCTTTTGAAATACAAAGTCCATAAAGCGCTCCATGACCAACTCTTGTCCTGGCATAAGATTTTTCGTTTGACTCATCAATAACAATTAGCAAATCAAGGTCGCTGTCCTCATTAGGGGTTCCCCACGCATATGATCCAAAAACATATATTTCTATTGGATTGTATGTTTTCACAAGACGATTCTTTACTTCCTCTATTGTTTTTTTATCTATCATTTTTTATAGCATCCTATTTTCTTTATTTTTTATTAACAAGAATAGTTTTACAAGTTTAAAAAGTTTAGTCAAGCCAACATAAATAACACAAGAAACATCTGTTTTCAAATAAAAAACCCTGTTTTTTGACCAAAATTCCTTTTATTAGTAGAATAATTACATGCTCATTCTGAGATAATATCTAATTTGTTGTAAAAATATGTCCTGGTCAGGTAGTAAATAAAAGTTAGGCGTTTTATGGATAATATGATGGATAAAAGATACGAAAATAAAATTGCAGAAAAAAACATGCAAGAGATGTGGGAAAAAGAAAAAACATACTCTACTGCAAATAACCCTGGAAAAATATACAGTATCGACACTCCACCACCAACCGTTTCTGGATCACTCCACATAGGACACGTTTTTTCTTATACACAAACAGATATTATCGCTAGACACAAGCGAATGAGTGGTTATTCCGTTTTTTATCCATTTGGCTTTGACGATAACGGCCTAGCAACAGAAAAATTTGTAGAAAAAAAATTAAAAATAACTGCAGGAAAAACCGATAGAAAAGAATTTTCTCAAAAATGCCTCGAAGTCGCTCATGAAGCTGAAAAAGACTTCAAAAATTTGTGGCAACAAATGGGTCTATCGATAGATTGGGATTTGTGTTACTCAACAATCTCAGATAACGTGAAGAAAATATCCCAAGAAAGCTTTATAAATTTGTATAATAAAGGCTTTATTTATCGTAAAAATGAACCTTCTTTGTTCTGTACTTCATGTAGAACCTCAGTTTCTCAAGCTGATCTAGAAGATGAAGAAAAAGACTCATTTTTTAATGATATTATTTTTAAAACAGAAGATAACCAAGATTTACTTATAGCAACAACTAGACCAGAGCTTTTACCTTCCTGCGTAGCAGTTTTATATAATCCAAAAGATATACGATATAAAAAATTAAAAAATAAAAAGGCAATCGTACCTGTTTTTGGCCAATCTGTAACAATAATGGAAGATGAAAACGTACAAATAGACAAAGGCACTGGACTTGTTATGGTTTGTACATTTGGCGATAAAACAGATACTGTTTGGTTTAAAAAATTTGATCTACCATATGTACAGTCTATTGACCTTGGTGGAAAATTCTTGCCACATATACCATTATTAGCTGGGTTAAAAGTTCCGGAAGCAAGAATAACTATTTTAGAAGAATTAGATAAATTGGGACTCTTGATAAACAAAAAGCCAATAAAGCACCCAGTAAACGTACACGAAAGATGTAAAAAAGAAATAGAAATTATCGCACTTGAGCAATGGTTTATAAAAATATTAGATCATAAAAATAAATTCTTAGAATTAGCCGAAAAAATAGATTGGCACCCATTATTTATGAAATCTAGATACATAGACTGGGTACAAAATATCAGTTGGGATTGGTGCATTTCAAGACAAAGATTTTCTGGAATTCCATTTCCAGTTTGGCACTGTAAAGATTGCGGACAAATACTTTTAGCCCAAACAAAAGACTTGCCTATAGATCCTCAAGAAAAAGAATATCCTGGAAGAATCTGTGATAAATGTAAAAGCACAAATATAAAGCCAGATACAGATATTATGGATACTTGGAATACATCTTCTATTACTCCGTACATCGCTTACTCTTATTTTAATCAAGATGATAATGCAATATTTGATAAAAATAAAGTATCAGAATTTATACCAATGGGAATGCGTCCACAAGCTCATGATATAATAAGAACATGGGCTTTTTATACAATTGTAAAATCATGGATGCATAACAAAACAATACCGTGGCAAAGCATAGTGATTTCTGGGCACGTATTATCTACAGAAAAAGAAAAAATATCAAAATCTGTCGGCAATACTCCAACCGAACCATTTGCATTATTACAGCTATTTTCTGCCGATGCAATTAGATATTGGACCGCTTCTGGCGGCCTAGGAAAAGACATCTCATTTTCAGAAAGTCAGATAAAAATTGGGCAGAAACTAGTTACAAAAATATGGAACGCATTTATATTTATACAAGCTCATATATCAGATATAGAAAAACTTGATAAAAATGACAAAATTGGATTAGTAAATGAATGGATATTTGATAAAGCTTCTACATGCTTTGAAAATTATAATCAATATCTTAATCAATATGAATTTGGCCTTGCATTACAGCAAATTGATAAATTTTTCTGGTCAGATTTTTGTGACAATTATTTAGAACTTGTAAAAGATCAACTTTTTAATCCTGATAATTATGATAAAAAACAAGTAAATTATACAAAAAACACTTTATATTATATTGGTTTAAGAATTTTACAAATGTATGCAACCTACATACCTCACGTTACAGAAAGCATTTATCAAACATTATACAAAAAACATGAAGAAATTAACTCGCTACATCAAACAAAATTCGAAAATATACAAATAAATAAATATTTTCCAGAAAGCTCAAAGACTATGGAATATATTTTAGATATTGTAGAGCAAATAAGAAAATTAAAATCGAATAACCAATTATCTTTAAAAACAGAAATTGATAATCTTGAAATTTACTCTTTAAACAATGAAGTATTAAAAACAATTAGAAATAACGAGCAACTTATAATGGGAGTAACCAAATCTCATGAAATTGAACTTAAAAATGAACTTCTAGAAAATTCTAGTTTAGATAAAATTGGCGACAGGATAAAAGCAGCTATAAAAATAAATAGTTAATAATTAATAATTTATAAATATTTACGAATTATATGCATAAAATATTAAAAAGTTAGTAAAAAAATAGGGAAATAATAAATGAATAAAATAAAAAATATTATTTTATTCACAGTATTGGGTGTTTTTATAATTCATAACAATATAATTATTTGTATGAATTTAGAAAAAGAGGCCCCTATGAATAATAGACATGCTGAAATAAATTTAGCTTCAAATAACAACCCAGCCTCTCCAGCAGGCACAAACTGGAGTGACACAATAATAAAGTTACTTATAAAGACAACTATTGCTGCATTAGTAACTGTTGTAATTAATCCTGATATAATAAAATATTTATTCTCCAAAATTAATAATAAATATGCCTATGAAATAAAAATACAACAGCTTAAAATAGTTAACGAAAGCCTAAAAATACAACTTGAGCAGTTAAGATTACACTGCAGAGATAAAAAAATAATTAAAGCAATGGAAGAAACTTATCTAAAATCTTGCATACAAATTATTGAATTACAAAAAAAATACTTAGAGAGATATGCAAATTAGCGACTTAATGGTATATTATAAAACAGTTTTAAATTAATAATATTTTTAAATATAAGGAACTTTTCATGAAAAAAATAAATTTATTCACAACATGTGTTTTTGCGCTTTTTGTTTTGAATGCTAACGCAATGGAAAAAACAGATACAGGATCCAATAAACCAGAAAATTATAATCCTATAGCTGCAGCATTAAATGGTTTAAAAGATTCTTTTAACGCTGCCTTTAACCGTCCAGCTCAAGCAGCTAAGCCGTGGTACTCAAAAGCTGGTGATATTGTAAAAACTAGCGCAACCGACAGTGTAAAAGATTGCGTAAAAGACACAGTAAAAGAAACATATAAAACAGCAATACTTAACCCATTTATAATAAACCCTATAAAAAACTTATTTGTAACAAAATCTGAGAAAATAAAAAAAGATACAGCTGAGATAGTAACACTATCAGAACAAATAAAAAAACTAAAAGATTCTGGCGCAAACAGAAAATATATCGCATTTTTACAAGCACAACTTAAAAAGAAGATCCAAGATTCTTCAAATAACGCTCCTAAAAAGTAAATTTTGTAAATAAGCCCCGGTATAAGCCGGGGTTTATAATTTAAAACAAATATTAAATAAAATTATGATTATAATAAAAAATACCCAAAGAAAAATAAAAATAAATACAAAAAAAATAGAGCACCACGTAAAACAAATTTTAAAAATATTAAAATATGAAAATTATGACGTAGGAATCTGGCTTACAACAAATAAAACAATAAGAGAATATAATAAAAATTTTAGAAAAAAAGACAAACCTACAGACATATTGTCTTTTCCATTTTATACAGAATTAAAGCCTGGCGAACGCATAAAGCCATTGCCAAAAACAGCCACAAAAGAACAAATTCAAGATTCTCAAAATTTAGGTGATATAATAATTTCGCCAGAATTTGCGCAAAAAGACTTATTCACAACCGCTAGCAATACTAAAGATCAATCGGCCTCGAAGAAGAATGCTATTAATAATGGCGCAAATTTTGACCAACATTTAAAGATTTTACTTGTTCATGGTTTATGTCATCTCATTGGCTATGATCACATCAAAGAACAAGATTATAAGATTATGCATAAAAAAGAGATGGCTATTCTTGAAAAAATAAAAGATTAAAATTTTATAATTAAAAAAATATAAATTATACCATTTGTTAAGTAAAGTTAGTTAAAACCCCCGTTCGTCCCGAGTTAAGCGAGGGATCCAGCGATTTATATTATTGTTACAGTTTATATAAGCAATTGGTATTAATATAAAAAATTTTTATATTAATTATTTAATTACTTGCTCGTCAGGATATAAATTACTTCTTATTTCACTCTCTATATTGCTCTTAGGATCAGATAGCTTAGTATGAAACCATCCACAAAGCTTATTATATAAACAGATCCAACTTAAAGTTTTTTTAACTTTCTGATTAAAGCCTTTATCAACAGTACTTAGAAAGAATTCTTTATTTTTAATTGCAAAATAAGTTATAAAACATAATATATCAAAACAATCTTGAGTATTTTCTTTTTCAAAGTCTTCAAATTTTATAATTTTAGAATCTAAATATTCAACAAATAATTCTTTTTTTCTATTTTTTGAACTATCTTTTTCCACCTCACTTATATTTTCCAATTCACTTATATTAATTTTTTTATAAAACCATCTAAAGCCTTTTCTTTCTATATCTTCGACCTTAAAATTGTCGGGTGAATTTTTAAGATTATTGCTAAAAGCATATTTTGCTTCATCTTTTATAATATCACTATCTCTTATCACAGCATCAAACTCAAAAAGAGCTGATGCTATGCCCTCCGTTGCCTTTGAAACAATCCCGCCAACAAAAGGTATATCACTTAATTTATCAGAAATTCCACTTACACTATATTTTGCCTTATACAAAGCATATCTTATAGCATTAGACATGGTCATATCAATTATATGATTTTTTTCTTCTTCTGAAACATCTTCTGACTTAACACATTCTACAAAAGACCTAAAGTGCGCTGCTCCCAAAGTATTATTATTTTCAAAATTCAATTTTTCTTTCATACCAAAAGCACTTATAAAAAAACACATTAAAACAAAAACAGAAAATAATATATTCTTTAATTTCATAATTTCACCAAATTTAAATTATTTAAAAAATAAAACACTTAAAATATCAATATTAAATTTAAAAAATAATACAAGCTTAATATAAAAATTTTTACAACAAAAAATCAATAGTCTTATATAAAAATTTTATTTTTTAGAATAAATAATAATTTAAAAAAATAAGCCTTATAATAAATAATTATACACAAAAAAGCACATATTGTAAACTATAAAACTACTTCTTAACATCCAAATAAATAACCGGGATTTCTCTTTTTATATCCAAAGCTTCAGGATTTGTAAATGCTAGTATTAAAATACTTATAACATTTGGCACCGCGACAAAAGTTATTAAAAAATCTACCAATTGCCATATTAACGGCACGCTCACCATTGAGCCAAAAAATATAACTATCAAAGCAAATATCTTATAATAAATTAGCCATCTGTTGCTAACAAGTGCAACAAAACTCTGCATTCCATTAAAACTATTTCCAATAACCGTTGTTAAGACAAAAAGAGTCACGCTTATAATTAAAACAGAACCGCCTAAAAATGGCGTATATGACTTAAATGCAGTATAAACAAGAGTTGGATCTAGCTCTGAAGCCGTAATCCATAATCCTGTCACAATAACCACCAATCCTGATACAAAAGATAAAAATGCATCTGCACATATCGAATACATAGCCAGTAAACCTTGGTCAGTAGGACGTTTTGCATCAGAAAGAGAGTGCGGTATCGAAGATGTTCCAAGCCCAGCCTCTGTAATAAATATGCTCTTAAAAATACCTATTCTCATAGAATTTGATATTGCTGATCCCAAAAATGCGCCAACAGGAGCAGCTGGAGTAAATATATTTGATAAAATAAGATTTAACGCTGTTTTTAGTGCCAAAAAATCTCCAAAGATAATCCATAAAGAAAAAAACATATATAATACAAACATTACTGGAACAAGTTTGCTTACAACTAAGCCAACACGTCTTGCTCCTCCATGCAAAACAACAGCCACCACAACAGCCAAAGATAATCCAACCCACCATTTAGGGACACTCTCTTTTGCTAAAATATTTGCCAAAGTATTTGATTGCATTCCTGACCAGATTGCAAAAAGCAAAATCATAACTCCACCATACCAATTAGCAATCCATCTATTAACTAATTTCAAATATTGGACTGGACCACCTACAATATCTCCATTAGCATCTTTTTCTCTTGTTACTATTGCAAAAGTTGCCTCTACAAATCTTGTTACGCCGCCAAAAAAAGCATACATAACTAACCAAAACAATGCTCCTGGTCCGCCTACAATAATAGCCATTGACGGTCCAACAATATTTCCCATCCCCAAAGATGTACCCATTGCTGTAAACATTGCATGAAAAGCACTTATTGTATTTTCACTTTTTGTTGACGATCTTTTTTCAAACCCTTTAAAAGCAAAAGAAAATAATCTAGGAATTCCTCTAAACTGAATAAATCTAGTTTTTAATGTGAGAATTATACCTACCAATAAAAATATAACGGTTGCCGGCAAACCAAGAAACACATTGGCATTTGAAAAAAATTCTACTAGATTCATCAAAAACCCCTTAAAAAAGCAAAAAGTATATAAAGTCTAATATCATAAACTATTATATACTTTTTACAAAAAATCTAAATCTCAACTTAACTTTAATTTATTTAAAAATAAGCTTTATAAGCCTTTTTAAATGGGCACGTAATTTTATTCCATAAAGATATTGCCCAATTATCTCCTGTTTCTATTTTTTTATTTATATTTTTATCTAAAGAATTATTCTCTGCTATAGGCTTAGAATAAATTGGCTCTAGACCCAAAGCAATCTTAAATGTTCTTATCCCATTTTCTGCTTCAATTGGATCAAAATTTTTCTTTTTCTCATCCATAAAAGAATATCTTATTCCTATGTATTCTACATTACCATCATCAAACTTTTTTTCTACAGACTTCACATGCTTTACTTTGTCATCTACAAAAATTAATTTTTTTGGGGTATAATTTATTTTTTTAAAAAATTCCTTTAACATGCTACCTTTATCATTTTTTCCTGAAAATATTACGCCTTTATAAAACATGCCTTTGTGTGAAATATTAAGAACTAAATCATTTTTAAATAAAGCATTTTTAGAAAAATCTATACCTATATCTTTTAGTAATTTTATTGTTCTTTTTACTATTGGCAAAGACCTATTTGTAAGAGCCATAGTACGAATGCCCATTTTTTGCAACTTATTTACAACTTTTGGAGAATCATTTATTGGAAATAACTTTGCAACTCTAGATATTATAAAAAATGTATACAAGACCAAATCACATGCTTGTTCAGGCTGCAAACCCATTTTCTCAAGCTTCTCTTGCTTATGTTCAACCCAATATTCAACTCCATGCTCAACTTCTACCAAAGTGCTATCTATATCTAATACGACTATAGAATTCTTATCTGCATACTTAAAAACATCATCTAAACTACTAGTTTCTATAACAACTGCCTGTAAATTTAGATTTAGCAAGAATATCGAAAACAGTATAGAATAATAAAATCTTTTTATCATAAAATCTCCTTTTGCTAGTTATTATAAATAAAATAATTTTACTATTAAAGAAAATAAAAATACTACAATTTTTATATTTTTATAAAAATATAATTGATAAATTTAAAGAAAACTCTTTAAATTTATCAATTAAAAATTGTAGATTATATTTAATAATAGTAAATATAAATATTGCTAAATAAAAATAATGGGGATTTAAAATGGAGTCAAAAAATTTAATTTTAATATTTTTAATAGTTAATTCACTTAATAAAATAGAATTTATATCATGCATGAATCAAGAAACAATAAATATAGAAGAATCTTACTCAAATACAATTGAAGATATAAACGAAACAAAAACACAAATATTATCAAAAAACATTATTGATCTAAAAAAATTATTTACATTAAATGATTACGGTATTGAAATTTACAAGAAAAATTTTATGTATAAAATTTTACACATAAAAATTATAGATAAATTTTTACTTATAAAGTTTTTAAATTTAAAAAAATGTCTGATCGACCTAAAAAATAACAAAACTATATTAAAAAATAAAAAAAATTTAAAATTAAGCCCTGATGGAACACTATTATTTATAGCATTAAAGCACCTTCAACCTAAACTAATCAACCTAGAATCCTATAAAACAATCATAAATTTTAATAATCTAAAGATAAATTCCATAATATTTAGCAATGATAATAAATATTTACTTGCAATATATGGACAATCATATCATCAATCAGCTTATTTAATAGATATACAAAATAAAAAAAAAATAATGTATTTTAGAGATGTAATAGATGCTGAATTTACAAAAAACAGTGATTTTTTATCGATCAAACACTCTTTTTATTCGAAAATTATTAATCTTAAAACATTTAAATTATTCGGCTGCTTTTGTGGTGAAGCAAAACTTAGTAATACTGGAAAATTTTTATATGGAAAAGTACGATCAACAATATTTAGCTTATTAAATATGGCAGATCCGATATTCATGAATAAAATGGACAAAAGTAGGCCTCATATCCCAAAACTTGTTAATTTGAAAAACATGAAAATACTTCAAAAATTTAACAATTGGGGTCATCCAACTTTTAGTGACAATGACTGTTTTTTTTATATTGTTGAAAATAATTATTCAAATAATAAGCATACTAGTACAACAAAATTAATAAATTTAGAAACAAATAAAATAATAAAACAATTTGATGAATCAAGTATCATAAAATTTGACACACAAAATCAATTTTCAATCGTATGCACTAAAAATGACTACAAAAATAATAAAAATTTAAGTGAATTAATCTATACTAAAACTGCTGATGTTATTATGGATTTCAAAGATTTATCACCATGGCTTTCAAAATTTAGCAATAATAATAAATTCTTAAAATTACATTTCGAAAATAACTCAAAAGAAATTATTAATATAAAAGAAAAAGCTACAGTACTAAAGTTTAATGAAAATGAAAACTGCGACTTAACAGATAATTATATGTGGCTACAAGACGAAAACAATACCCTAAGAATCATCAAATTATCTAGCGAGATCAAACTTTTTAAAAAAAACTTGCTTGATAAATATAAACAAGCAAATAAATCACATAATACAACAAAAAAAAGTTTTTTTAGCGATATTAATATTAAAGCTTATGCGAAATAAAAACTAGGCATACTTTTACTTGTTTTCAATTGTTAAGAAAATTTCAAAACAAGTAAAATTTAAGTAGCACAAATCT
>LBOA01000036.1 GCA_000989195.1 candidate division TM6 bacterium GW2011_GWF2_30_66 | reverse complement strand
TGAGCTGTGTGAAGCTTTATGAACCGCCGTATACCGATCGGTACGTACGGTGGTGTGGGAGGTCGGAAGTGAGTAATCTCACTTCCTCCTACCCGATTGATAAAAAGCGGGTTTTTTGCCTTAAGTAAGCCAAAAAATATGGGTTTTGGCTTTAAAAAATCTTATTTTATGCTATAATAATTATAACAGTATTTTTATTTGTAATTTAATTTTATAATTTATATAGGTGAGTATATGGAAAAGGTTATCAAAAAAAATAATAAACATAATTTTGGCGGTGCTAAAAAAGTACTTGAAAGTGTTAGTGAAAATGCTTTTGATCAAGGTTGGATAAAAGTTTATGGTGCAAAAGAGCACAATCTAAAGAATATTGACGTTCAAATCCCAAAGGGAAAATTAACTATCATAACAGGGCCATCTGGATCTGGTAAAAGCTCGTTAGCGTTAGATATTTTGTTTACAGAAGGTAAACGTAGATATATGGAGTCACTATCTTCTTATGCTAGACAGTTTTTGGGAATATCAAAAAAGCCTGATTTTGATAAAATCGATGGTTTATGTCCAGCTATAGCGATAGAACAAAAGACAGTTAGTTCTAATCCAAGATCTACGGTTGGGACAATAACTGAAATTTATGATTATATGCGAGTTTTATACTCAAGAGTTGGAACCGTGCATTGTCCAGAGTGTAATTTAGAAATAAAGTCAGAATCACCAGAAGCTATAACTAATGGCTTATTGGATAGTTTTATTGGTCAGTCTGTTGTAATCGCGGCACCTATTGCTAGAGAAAAAAAGGGTGAATTTGAAAAAGAAATTTTGGATTTATTTTCTAAGGGTTATTACAGATTTGTCATAGATGGCGTTAAGCAAAAATTTTCGTTTATTAATGATATTAAAAATTTAAAACTTAAAAAAACTTATAAGCATAATATAGATTTGTTAATAGACTCTATAGAAGTTGATTCTCATGAAAAATCTAGACTTCAGGAGGCGGTGGAAAAGGCTTTTACTATAACTGGAGGCTCATGCAAGGTTATTGTAGAGAGCAAGCCCGATTGTGTTTCTGATATTTCAGATGATAAGAATATTTCTGGGGAAATTATTAATAAAGAGTATATATATTCTTCTGCTCGCATGTGCGTTAAATGTATGAAGTCTATTCCTGAACTTGAGCCACGATGCTTTTCTTTTAACTCGCCAGTAGGTGCGTGTGACGGATGTAGTGGTCTTGGATTTGTTCATGAGTGGCCTTGGCAAAAGGGGGATGAAGAGTTTTGGAAAACAAAGTATCCTGACTTTTTTGGGCCAAAATATGCACAAGAAAAAACTTGTGTGAAATGTTTTGGTAAAAGATTAAATAAAAATGTTTTAGCTGTAACTATAAGTGATGATGGGGGCGAGAAAAATATATATGATGTTTGTGATCTATCAATAAGGGACATGGTAATATTTTTTGAGAATTTGCAGCTAGATAATTCGTCTAAAGCTGTTGCGAGTAGCTTAATAAAAGAAATTAGTAATAGATTGAATTTTTTAAATGAAGTTGGTTTATCTTATCTTACATTAAATAGGCCAGCAGGGACACTTTCTGGTGGTGAAGGTCAACGTATAAGGCTCGCTACACAGATAGGATCTGCGCTAAGTGGTGTTTTATATATACTTGATGAGCCAAGTATAGGTTTGCATCAAAGGGATAATGATAGATTAATAAAGACTTTAAAATATTTGCGAGATCAGGGAAATACTGTTGTAGTTGTTGAGCATGATATTGATACTATGCATCAGGCTGATTATATAATAGATATGGGGCCTCAAGCTGGTGTTTTGGGTGGCCAAGTTACAGCTGTTGGTAATCCTGTGCAGGTAGCTGCAAATATTAATTCTATGACCGGCGCGTATTTAAGTGGCGAAAAAAATATAATAAGAAAGCATGAGATTAGAAAGCCGATGGGATTTTTGGAGCTTGAAAATTTATCAAAAAATAATTTACAAGATGTTAGTGTGAAATTTCCATTGGGTGTATTTTGTGGAGTTTCTGGAGTTTCTGGATCAGGTAAAAGTACTTTGGTAATGCAAGAGCTTGTGCCTGCTGTGAGTATGGAGCTTTCTGGAAAAAGCTTTAAGGGCAAAAAATATTTAAGCAATTATAATCTCAATGATCAAGGGCTTACGGGCGCAGAGTACATAGAGAATATGGTTGTTATAGATCAATCTCCAATTGGCAGGACGCCGAGATCAAATCCAGCAACTTATCTTGGAATTTTTGATGACATGAGGAAGCTTTTTGCGAGTTTGCCAGAAAGTAATGCTCGTGGTTATAAAGTTGGAAGATTTAGTTTTAACGTAAAAGAAGGCAGATGTTTTGAGTGTGAGGGTGATGGTGTTATAAAAGTTGCGATGCACTTTTTGCCAGAGGTTACAATGGAATGTAAGTCATGTTTTGGTAAAAGATATAATAGTCAAACATTAGAGATAAAATATAAAAATAAAAATATAGCAGAAATTCTAGATATGACAGCTTATGAGGCAAGAGAATTTTTTGCAGCTCATGCTTCAATTGTAAAAAGATTAGACCTATTGTGTGATGTTGGGCTGGACTATTTAAAATTGGGTCAAGCATCTACTACGCTTTCTGGCGGTGAAGCTCAGCGTATAAAGCTTGTTGACGAGCTTGCCAAGCGAGGAAGGAATACATTGTATGTTTTGGATGAGCCAACAACAGGTTTACATAATAGTGATATAGATAGATTGCTTGATGTACTTAATAAGTTGGTAGATAAAGGTAATTCTATGATTGTAATAGAACATAATCTAGATGTTCTAAAAACTGTTGATTATCTTATAGATTTGGGCCCAGATGGTGGTGATAAGGGTGGTGTAATTGTGGCTTGTGGCACGCCGGAGTATATAGCTACTTGCAAAAATAGTTACACGGGGCAATATTTAAATAAAGTTATGAGTAAATAAGATTACGCTCGAATAAAAATGGCATTATTTTTGGGGTGAAGGTATAGTTTGTATATTTTTGCTTTTAAATAGTGCCTTTTTTTTATAATTTTGTGATTAGTTGAGAATTTAAGTATAATATATTGAGTGTTATGTACAAAGTTGGTCTTTTTTAATCAGTAAAAATAATAAGGGAAATCATGAGTAAAATTTTTACAAATAAATTTAATTTTATTTTACCAGTTATTTTGTGTGTAAATTTATTTGCAGCGCAAGAAGTTGCAAGTGAAAGTTTAGTAGATAATGTAGGCGCAGTTATTTTGGAAGATAGATGTAAAAGTGTTAGTTTTGAAAATGTTAGTTGTGTAAAAAAAGAAAGTATTTTCAAAATTTTTCCAAGTAAAAGTGGCGTGCAATTTAAAAAAGAGATAATTGCGAGAGATAAAGAGCTTGGAAAAAGAATCATGTATGGTGTGGTTGGAGCGTCATCTATTGTTTGTAGCGTATTGATTTATAAATTTGTGAAAAACTTTTTGTTTGAAGAAAAAATTGTAAAACCTAAGGCTTTAAGCAATTATGATTTAACTAGAAAAATATTGGCGTTGGAAGGTAAGGCTGGAGGTGCAGGATTTTTATCTCTTGGATGGTTTAAATCTGGCGCAGAGAGTTTGTTAGCAAGTGTTTTAGTATCAGGATTGGCGGGATTTATTACGCCGGTTATAAGTAATTTTTATAAAAGATACAATTGTCTAGATAATGTTAATGATTTTTTTTCTAATAAAGCGCAAAGTATTTTAAATTTTGAGGCTTTTTTAGAAGATGCTAAAATTTTTGATGCTATGATGTGTCCGCCTAAAGGTAAAGGTGCGAGCAAGTGTAAAGTATCTGATGATGAGGTAAATAAACTTAGATTTGAGCTTATTGCAAAAATTAGAAATATGGTTGATGAGTTAGAAGCTATGGTAGCATTTATGGAATATAAAATAGATTCAGTTGATAATGTTATATTGACTCAAGAAGATGTAATGCTGCCAAATATTCTTTTTGAAAGAACAAATAGCTACTGTAAAAATTTACAGCTTTTATTCGATGGTAAATCAGATAGTGGTTTATATAATTTGTCTGCTGAATTTATAAATGATTTTATTGGTATTATAAATATTTTTAATGGTTTAGAGTGTAGATTAAATTGGCTAAATAAAGCCAATTAATTATATATTTCTCACGTACATTGCAGTATATAATTTAAGCAAATATTTATTTAGTTTTAAGTAAAAAAATAAGCGACAAGAAAAAATCTTATCGCTTATTTTTTTACAGCTAATTTTAGCTATTACTTAATCTTGCGCAGCTATTTATTCTGTAGCTTCTTGTTGTTCTTGCATAGGCAATATGAAGAATTCTTCTATGAATTTGCTTATTTCTTCTGCGCCTATGTTTAGGTTATCTATTTCTTTTTGATCAGAAACTTCAGTTTCTAATGTTTCCATAATTTTTGTAAATATAAGTGTAAACATCATGCCGGTTATTGCGAAAGCTTCGGTTTTACTTGTTTTTGAAGCCAAAAGATCGATTGTTTTTATTGTTTCTTGTTTTACGTTGTCTAGATTTTTTGCATTATTTTCGTTTTTTGCGCAATTTAACATGTATTCTTTTATTGAATTTTCCATGTTAAGTTCATATTCTTTTATGTTGTCGTATGATTTTACAGCTGCATTGTATGTAGCTTCTAAAAGTTCTACGCCTTGTTGTAATTCTGTCATTTCTGATAAGTCAGAATTTTGGTTTGCGATTATTGTTGAACACAATAATACTGTACTGAGTAAAATACTTTTTTTCATAATAATATCCCCTATAACTTTAATAGTTATATAATATGTTTATAATATTGACTACGAAAGTAAAATTTAAAGTTAAATTTTCGTTTGGTCAAGTTTATTTTTTTAAATAAAGTTTTATGAAAATATGTGATATACTTGAAAAAACGTTATTTAAAAATGATTTTAGAAGATAAAATATAAGCTTGAAAATAAAATTATGGATAAAAATATAAATAAAAATTTAGAAAATCAAGAATTAGAAATATTTGAAGATGTGACTTTTGAAAAAAAAGAAAATATTAAAACAGTTTTTTTAGAAGATAATATTTCTAACCAAAAGTTAACGCCACTAATGCAGCAATATTTTAAGATAAGAGAGACTTATACAGATCAATTATTGCTATTTCAGGTAGGTGATTTTTATGAGCTGTTTTTTGATGATGCAAAAAAAGCATCATCATGTTTGGGTATTGCTCTGACAAAACGTGGAACTTTTAACGGTAAGCCTATACCCTTGTGTGGTGTTCCTGTGCATACATTGGATCATCATTTGGCAAAATTAGTTAAGGCTGGGTTTAAAGTAGCGGTTTGCAATCAATTGCATGAAGCTGTTCCAGGTAAATTTGTCGATAGAGGTGTTACCCAAGTTTTTACTCCAGGGACGATTGTTGATTCTAAACTGTTAGATGAAAAATCTGCGTCTTATCTTTTTTCTTTTTTCCCAATGGAAAATAGCATGGGCCTTTTATTTGGTGAATTGCTTACTGCGCAACTTTTTGCGACTGTTTTACCAGCTGGTAATAATAAGCTTTTAGAATCTGAAATTATTAGATTTTTCCCTGATGAGATTTTAATGCCGAATAATAAGCTTGGAAAATCTTTCCAATCTATTTTTAAGTCTATGGGATATTTTACTTCACTAGAGCTTTTGGACCTCGAAAACATAGAAATTATAAAAAGTTTGGATAATTGGGTATCTGGGCAATTTGATAAAAATGTAATTAATAATTTAAATAATAATAAATCTATTTTGTATGCGTTATATAATTTTTATAATTATGTTAATAAAAATCAGGTTGGGGCGATTGAGCAGTTTAAAGCTTTAAATTTTTATGAACCAGACGATTTTTTGATTTTAGATCCATCTTGTCAAAAGAATCTTGAGTTGCTAAAAAATAATCAAGATGGAGGGCGAAAGAATACTTTATTTTCTATAATGGATAAAGCTTCTACGTCAATGGGCTCAAGAATGGTTAAAAAATGGATATCAAGACCATTGGTTAAAAAAGAGGCTATAGAGCAAAGATTAGATGCTGTTCAGGGCATGCTTAAAGACGTGACGCTTGCGCAAAAAGTAAAAGAACTTCTTGTGCAAATAGGCGATGTCGAACGTATTGTTGGTAGAATAGCTTTACGCAGAGCGACATTAGCTGATTATATTTCGTTATCACAGGCACTTGAAATTGTACCTGATTTAAAAGAAGTTTTAGTTGGTTGCGAAAATATTTTGTTACTTAAAGCTATAATCTCATATCTTGGTGAATTTGATAAAATTTATGATTTATTAATTTCAGCAATAAATATGGATCAGTCTAAAGATTGGATTATAAAAACTGGCTTTGATCAAAAGTTAGATAATTTGAGAGAGCTTGTTTTTGACAGCAATAATAAAATTTTGCAGCTAGAAGAGAAAGAAAAAAGAGAGACTGGCATACAGTCGTTAAAAATAGGGTATAACCGGGTAAGCGGGTATTATATAGAAATTACGAAAACCAATTTACATCTTGTGCCTGCGCATTATACTCGTGAGTCTACTTTATCAAATAGAGAGAGATATACCTGTAGAGAGTTGAGAGATATGCAAGATGGGATTGTTAGGGCAAAGTCTCAAATAACTCAAGTTGAAAATGATCTTTTTGAAAAGATAAAAAATGAAGTTAGAGTTTATATTTCTGATTTAAGAAAGCTAGCAAGTGCTTTGGCAAATCTAGATGCTTTATTGTCTTTTTCTAATTTGGCATATGATTATGGTTATGTTAGACCTGTTTTTTGTGATGACGGAAATATATTAATAGAATCTAGTAGGCATCCTGTAGTTGAAATATCTGAGAATATTAATTTTATACCAAATGATATTATTTTAAATAATGAACAGTCTCTTTTGATAATAACAGGTCCAAATATGGGTGGTAAATCTACATTTTTGCGTCAAACAGCTCTAATTTGTATTATGGCTCAGTGCGGTAGTTTCGTGCCTGCCAAAAGCGCAAACTTATCAATTTTAGACAGGGTATTTACGCGTATAGGTTCTGGAGATAATTTAGCTGGGGGCAAGAGTACATTTTTAGTTGAAATGGAAGAGACGGCACTTATTTGTAAGCAGGCTACAAAAAATAGTTTAGTAATTTTGGATGAGGTCGGCAGGGGTACAAGTACTTATGATGGTTTTGCTTTAGCAAAGGCAGTTGTTGAGTATATACATACAAAAATTGGCGCTAAGTGTTTATTTGCTACACATTATCATGAATTAAATTCTTTAAATGAATTTTTTCCAGCTATTGCAAGTTATCATGCTGCAAGTAAAAAGAATAAAGATGGAATAATTTTTTTGTATAAGATTATTAAGGGTATTGCTGATGGTAGTTTTGGTTTGGAAGTTGCAAAACTTGCAGACTTGCCCGTTGAGTTGATAAATCGAGCAGATGTTATTTTGCGCGAGTTACATAACGGTAAAGCTTTTGGTGGTGGGGCTAAGGGAGTTATTAGCTTGCGAAATAGTTCTTTGGATGGTAATATTAGTGGAGATAATTGTTTTAACAATAAAGAAGTTTATGATCTTGAGAAAAAAATTACTGATTTAAATATTAAATTAGAGAGTAGCGATAAAGTTATTGAAGTTTTAAAAGATATAGATTTTGATGATCTTTCTCCAAAAAAAGCATTTGATTTGTTGTGGGATATTAAAAATATGTTGTCTAAAAATAGTTTTTTAGATTAATTTTTTAATTAAGTAGTAATTAAGTAGTAATAATTTTTTAAATATTTTTGTTTTAATTAAGGTATGGGTAATTTTAATGCTAAGTAAATATAGGGTGTTTCTTTTATTTTTTATTATTAATTTGGCTTTTACTAGTTGTAGTTATTGCAGTTTTAAGTCAAATGTTTTATTGAAAATTTTAAGTTTTTTTTGTCCATGTTGTAAAAATAAGCGTATTGTTCCGGTAAATAGACGAAGTAATTATTTGATTAAAAATAAAGATTATAACAAAAATAATAATTTACAAGTTCCTGTAATAAAGATTACAACTTCAACTGAAAGTTTAAAGGAGAGAGAGTGTTATGAAAAACAAGAAGAGCTACTTCAAGTTGATTTAGAAGAAAATTTACAAGAAAGAAAACTTGGAAGAGTTTCAGAAGGAAGTTTCTTCAAGAAAGTGGGGTCTCAGGATAATAATTTTTGCTTTAAGATGGAAATTATTACTAAATAAATTATTAGATAAAAACATTAAAAATTTAAACTTGTTTTTGTATGAAAAAATGCTTTATTATTGGTGTTTTTCTGTTTGTTTGAAAAACATATTTTTTTTGTTGACTTATTAAGCCTATTTGATAGATTTGTGGCAGTTGATGAATAAAATAGAAAAAAATAAAAAGTTTATTAATAGAATTAGTAAACTTTTTGATTTTTGTTTTAGCAGTTTTTTGGTAGATTATATTAATATTTGTGAAATATTTCGAAATTGAGGTTTTATGAGTTATGTAAATAAATAGAGTGTGTTTTTATAAGAAATTATATTGCACTATTATAAATGGTTGTTATAAATAATAGTTTACTTAAATTAATATTTTAGTAAGCGTGTAAAAATTTTTTGATATTCTTCTCCAATTTGGATTTCCTATGTTCGTAAAAAAAGTAAATATTTTATCTATAGTTTCTGTAAGTGTTTTTTTAAGTTTTTTGTTTTTAGGCGTAAATTCTTTTGCTACAAATAATAGCGATTGTTATAGAGATATTTTTGATGCAGCAAAAGACGGTGATTTTGTTAGATTAGAAGAATGTATTAAGCAGAATGATGTAGATATAAATTCTGTAAATAAAGATGGTAAGACCTTACTTTATATAGCTTCGAGTGAAAATAATTTTGTTCTTGTTAAATTTTTATTGCAAAATGGAGCAGGAAAATCTGTTGAAAAGGCTGTTGCAGGTTGGACGCCTCTTTATAATGCATGTTACAACAATAATTTAGATATGGTAAGGTATTTGGTAGATAATGGTGCCGATAAATCTATTAATAAAGATAATAATATTTGGAAAAGAACTCCACTTTATTGGGCATGCAGAAATAATAATTTGGAAATGGTAAAGTATTTGCTCTCTAAGGGTGCCGCAGAAAAGATAGATACAGAGACTGCTTTTTTTGGAGGTACTAATTTATACTGGGCTTGTTACAATGGCAATTTGTCTATGATAAAATGTCTGGTTGCTGCTGGTGCAGATATTAATAAAGTTACAACTTATGACGAAACTTTGCTTTATTGGGCCTGCAAATTTAATAATATGGTAATTTTTAATTATTTATTAGAATGCTGGGGAAAGAATTTATTTAATTTTCCAGAAATTATTAAAATAACCAATAAGCATACAAATGAATCGGCTCTTTATTGGGCTAGCCATAATAATAATTTTGATATGGTAAAATATTTGATAGATAATGGCGCAAAAGAAATGATTAATGATTTATTTAGAGATAATAACAAAACGGTACTTTATTGGGCTTGTTATTATAATAATTTTAAAATGGTTAGATATTTGATAGATAATGGCGCAAATATTGATCAAGAGTCTTTAAATATTTCTGTAGGCAATTCGAGAATACGTAAATATTTTCAGGAAAATATTAAGCATAGATAGGCTAATTATAGGTTATAATATTTTTTTGATTGCATGTTTTAAATAAAACAATTTTACTATTTACTAAAAAATAAAAATTAAAGCTCTGTAAGCGCGTGTGTTTACAGGGCTTTAATTTTTATTATAAAAACTGTTTTAATTGATATTAATTTATTATTTTTGATATTTTTTTTTATAGAATAATATTAAATATTAAAAAAGGGGGGTCTTATGAGTAGAAAAAATTTTATATATTTATTAATACTATTATTTTTGTCACAAAATTTATTGTCCATGAAAAATATTGAATTGAGAGATAATTTATCGAAAAATGGTAATATTAATTTTGAATATAATAAAGATGTTAATGGTTGGTCTAGTTTATGTTTAGCTTGTTACTCGAAAAATTTTAAACGAGTTAAAAAGTTGGTAGATAATATGCCGAAAAACGAGAATATTGAATTAATTAATAAACCAAATATGTTTGGTGAATCCCCTATTTATTTGGCCTGTAGAAATAATGATTTAGGCTGTTTAGAGTATTTATTAAAAAATGGAGCGACTTTAAGTAAATATAATGAAGCAAATAGGCCTAATTGTTTATATATAGCATGCGAGAATGAAAATTTAGATATTATAGATATTTTATTAAAAAATGGAGCAAAAATAGACATAAATTCATTTTGTATCGCTTGTAGAGGTGGAAATTTAAAGTTTATTGATTATTTATTTGAAAAAAATATTAATATTAATATTAATTCATGTAATATTTATGGTAAAACGCCTCTTTGTATAGCTTGTGAGAAAAAAAATTTGAAATTAGTAAAAAAATTAATAAATATGGGAGCTTATGTTAATATTGATGGAAAATGCGGACGGACTCCGTTGGGTTTGGCTTGTGAGAAAAATGATTTTGATATAGTAAAGCTTTTATTAGAATTTGGTGCGAAATTATCAATAAATTTTGTAAATAAAATAACAAAATCTTATGAATTAACGGCATTTTGTTTAGCGTTTAATAGTAAAAATTTTAAAATTATGGATTATTTAATTGAAGCTGGGATAGATGTTAATTTTGAGTTTTATTATGCGTGTAAAAATGGTTGCCTTATGTTTTTAAAGTATTTGGTTGAAAAAATGGGAGCCGATATAAATACCGTATTTTTGGATGGGTGGACCCCAATAAATATGGCTATTAATAATAATGATTTAAAGATTGTTAGTTATTTGTTCAAAAATGGTGCGAAAATTGACGAAAAGTCTTTTGAATTGCTTGAAGAGAGAGATTTTATTAGAGAAGTAGTTTTTTCTGGGGTTGATTTGTAGAGTTTTGCGCAAAATTAGCATTTGGAGCGTGTTTTTAGTTAAAAGAATTAATTTAAATAAATTATGGTGAGTTTTTGCCATAAAAATGATTGTAAAATGTAATAAATGCAATAAAATTGAAAATTGATATATTTGGCTTATTTGTAGATATTTTGTAGACATATTTGCCATTTTTGGTAGAATATTGGTATCGTTTATGATTTTTTGTTATTTTATTGATTAATTTGTAATAAATTGGGAATTCTAATGAAAAAGACCAACACTGAGATGAAAAAAAGCAGCACTGTTAAGAATATTGAGAAAAATATCTCAGATATAGCTACTTTTGATAAGTATGCTATTTTTAAAACAGGCGGAAAGCAATATCAAGCAGTAGAAGGTAAAACTGTTGCTATAGAGAAAATCGAAGGCGAAATCGGATCTAGCTTAGAGTTTAACGAAGTTTTATTAAGAAAAACTGGCGAAGACAAGGTAGAGATCGGCACACCATTCTTAAATGGTCCAATCAAAGCTTCTATCGTTAGACAAGCAAAAGGTCCAAAGCTTATAGTTTTCAGATTCAAAAGACGTAAGAAGTCCAGAGTTAAACGTGGACATCGTCAATTGTTTACAGTTGTAAGAATCGAGACTATCTAAGTTCTCTGGTTTATATAAAAATTTAAAAAAGAAGCGACTTTAAAAAAGTCGCTTCTTTTTGTGCGCCCAGCGGGCGCACCATCTCAAGGGTGAAAGTCCCGAATGGTGAAGGCAATAAGTAGCCAGTAGCTTAAGGCAAGGGTGTCCATCGCG
>LBOA01000035.1 GCA_000989195.1 candidate division TM6 bacterium GW2011_GWF2_30_66 | reverse complement strand
AGTTTTAGCCATCATGTTTGAGGAAAGGATTTCTATGTATTTATAGTAAAGTTTTAACACCTACGAAATCCGTTTACACAAAATTATTGACAGACCCATATTATCTTAAATATTCTCTTGGCTATTATTTGTTTTGCATGTATTTGAGAATATATAATTTTCTTGTTCTAGATTATTAATATTATTTTTTTTATCGCTTGAACTTGTGCTGGTAGATTTTAAACGTAGTTTTTCAAGTAGTCTTTGTACATAATCTTCTTTATTTACTTGCTTTGATCTGCCTATAGCCAAACTGTGAGCTGGGACGTCTTCTGTTATTGTTGATCCAGCCGCAGTAAATGAGCTTTCGCCTATTGTTACAGGCGCTACTAGAGTGTTGTTGCTTCCAATAAAAGCGTTGTTTTTTATTGTTGTTGAATGCTTGCTTATTCCGTCATAGTTACATGTTATTGTTCCTGCGCCAATATTAACAGTAGATCCAGTAATAGTATTTCCAAGATATGCTAAATGTAACACTAAATTATTTTGGCCTATTGTACTAGTTTTAATCTCAACAAAATTTCCAACAACAGAATTTTGTTCTATTTTTGATTGTTCGTGTACATGAGCAAATGGACCAATTTTTGTATTTTTACATATTTGAGAGTTGTTTATTATGCTATTTTGATAAATTTCTACGTTATTTTCTATAATTGAGTTGCTTATTGTAGAAAATTTTTTTATAACGCAATTTTCACCTATTATAGAGCCAGAAGATATTTGCACGCCGTATTCTATTAATGTTCCTGCACCTATTTGTGTGTCTGCGTCTATTTCAATTGCATTCATCAAGCTAAATTTTACGCCTTTATCTATAAAGTTTTTTATTATGTCAAGCCTCTTTGTCTCTTCAGTTTGCCATAATTCATAAGGCGTATTTACGCCCATAACTCTATTAAATTGAGCTTCATAAGTTATTACTGCTAAATTTTTTTCACTTGCAATTTGTACTAGATCAGTCAGATAAAATTCTTTGGATGCGTTTTGAGTATTTATTTTGTTTATGCAATTATTTAGAAAATCTGTTTTTGCTATATATATTCCGGCATTAATATCATAATTTTCTGTATATATATTTTTATCAAAGTCTTTTGCTTCAACTATTTTTATTCCTGATTTTTCTCTAATTATTCTTCCATAAGCATGATTAGAATCAGGACATTTAGCAACTACAAAGCTTATTGCAGCATTAGATTCTATATGTTCTTTATAAAGCTTTTCTATTATTTGATTATTAACGAGAGGAGTATCACCATTTATAATTAAAATATTATCTTTTTTCCATTTATCTTGTGTGCAAGCAACAGCATGGCCTGTTCCTAGTTGTTCTTTTTGATGAATAAAATTAACTTCTATATTTGTATTGCGTGATATATTGCTCGATATAGTATTTTCTATTAGTTCTTTTTGATGTCCTACAACAAATGTTGCATTTATATTTAATTCTTCAAGGAGTCTTAATGTATACACAATCATTGGGCGTCCGCAAATTTTCTCAATCAACTTGGTTCCGCTAGAGTTGAACCTTGTTGATTTTCCTGCTGCTAATATAACAGATTGTAGATTGTCGTATAAAGGCATTTTGATTCCTCTTTAAAATCAAATTTCTCAGTAATATATAAATTAGTATTATTTGAGAAATAACTTATAAAATTTTATAGTAAAATGAACTTATGAGTATATTATAATATTTTTTGTGGTAAAATGAATTAAATTTTATAATTAGTAGACCTTTAAAAAAAAGGAAAATAGGTTATTATATATAAAGTATGCGGAGAGATGGCTGAGTGGTCGAAAGCGGTCGCCTCGAAAGCGATTATCCCGATAAAACGGGATCGGGGGTTCGAATCCCCCTCTCTCCTCCATAGTATTATTTGATGTTAAAAACTTGGATAGTTTTAAAAAGCAGGGTTTAGGTATGTACAAGAAAAATTTTTTTGCTCCGTTATTGATAGTTTTGTTGTTTAGTTCAAATGTATTTTCCAATGTGTATGATAATAGGTTTTTGCCTCTTTATAAGCGGCCTTACACAAAAAGAGTTGATAAATATAGTAGATTTGGAGCTAGTTTTTTTGTAGCTTCGGCAGATCATGCAATGGGTATGAATGGTGAAGAAGTTATGATCCCAAAAGTTTTTGGTGATTATGAAATGCAAAATATAGGTAAGGCGTTGGTTGTTTTGGGTAAGCCGAATCCGCTTTTGGATGAATTTCAGAATTTAAGCTTGCCATTCGATATTGATCAAAAGATTAACGCGCAGGGGTTATCTGTTGTATATGATCAGCATATATGGAAGTATTTGTATGCAGGAACATCGCTTTATTTGATGCGCTTGCATTCTAACTATTCGTTTATTTTTGATAAGGGCAAATCTGGTTTAAATAGGGCCAGTGGTTTCACAGATATTTATGATTATATGTCGAAATTGCATAATGCGATAGGAGTGACAGGTAATAATTATAATAAAGTTGGAATGGGTGATATGGATGCCTATATACGAATAGGCAACGTGTGGGATTATTTATACAAAATGCAAAGAATAGATGCCGGATTTAGTTTGGGATTATTGTTGCCAACAGGTGAAAAAAGATGTTTAAATATTCCATCTTCTATCCCTTTTGGTGGTAATGGACACTGGGGTATTTATGGCCAGATAGATACAGAGTTGGGATTAAAAGATGATATGAAGCTTTTAATTATGTTAAGGCTAAGTAAAAGATTTTCAAAAGTTCAAAATGATAGAATACCGGTAGCAGGAGAGCAGTCTCTGTTTGGAGCTTTAATAGCTCCTGTTAAAGTTGATCCAGGATTAACTTTCATATTTTCACCACAATTTTGGTGGGAAAATTTGAGGAAAGGTTTTGGTATAAGGGTAGGCTATACTCTGGCTTATCATCAATGTGATTCTTGGTGTGATTATAGGCCGGAGATTGATAAGAAGGCTGTATTGGTGGAAAATTTTAACTTTATAAGTAATCCTTCGTCTTGGGCAAATGATTATCTTAACTTGAGTGCGTATTATGAGTTCTTTAGCGATGTTGAGAATAGAAGAGTTGCTCCTGTTGTTTCATTGACTTGGGATTGGCCTACATTTTTCTTAGTTGGGAAAAATGCGCCAAAAACACAAAAAGTTAGTTTAGGGTTGGATTTAGTTTTTTAGTTTAAAGGGAAAAAAAATATGAAATTTTTGCCAGCTAAGTTGTTTAGACTTTTTTCAAATGACATGGCTATAGATTTGGGTACAGCGAACACTGTTGTTTATGTTGCAAATAAGGGTATTGTTCTAAATGAGCCATCAGTAGTTGCTGTTAGGGCAAATACGAGTGTTGTTCTTGCAGCTGGAAAAGAGGCAAAGGAGATGTTAGGCAAGACTCCTGAAAATATTATTGCTTGTAGGCCTATGAGAGATGGTGTTATAGCAAATTTTGAGCTTACAGAATCAATGTTGAGGCATTTTATAAGAACTGTGCACAATGACAGAAGAACTTTGGTGAGTCCAAGAATGATAATTGGCGTTCCATCAGGAATAACTCAGGTTGAAAAACGTGCCATCGAAGAAACTGCAAAGCAAGCAGGTGCTCGTGATGTTTATACGATTATGGAGCCAATGGCGGCAGCTATAGGTGCAGGATTACCTGTTGCTGAGCCATCTGGAAATATGATTGTAGATATAGGTGGCGGAACAACAGAAGTTGCGGTTATTTCTCTTAAAAACGTTGTTTATTGTAAATCAATACGCGTTGGTGGCGATGAAATGGATAGCGCAATTGTTCAATATGTAAAAAGAAAATATAAGTTGCTTATAGGTGAGCGTACAGCTGAGCAAGTTAAAATAAAAATTGGTGCTGCTTTAATAGATGCAGAAAATTGTAAAGAGAGTATGTCGGTAAAAGGCCGAGACTTGGTTACAGGCGTACCTAAAACAATTAATTTTTCTGCTGCAGAAGTTAATGAGTCTTTGCTTGAAACAATAGCTTCTATTATTGATGGTATTAAAGTTGCTCTAGAAAATACTCCACCAGAACTTTCGTCTGATTTGGTAGACAAGGGAATAGTTATGGCTGGTGGCGGATCTTTGCTAAGAGGCCTTGATAAATTAGTTTCTAAAGAAACTGGGCTTCCAGTTAGAGTGGCCGAAGATCCATTATTTTGCGTAGTTAAGGGTATTGGCGTTGCTTTGGAGAATTTAGATTTCTTCAAAGATGCTTTAATGAAATAAAAGTTTTTTATTGCGCCCCCTGAAGGGGGCGCAAATAATTTTTGGAGATATTAAGTTTTGAATAATCATATAAGAATAAAAAAAGAGTTTGGGCAACACTTTCTAAGAGATATGAATGTTGTCAAAGACATAACTTATAATGTTAAGATTGACGAAAATACGTATATTTTTGAGATTGGTTGTGGTGATGGCGTACTAACAAAAGAGATTTTAAATACTTGTATGGCCAAATTATGGGTCTTTGAGATTGATCCAGAATGGTCAGAGTATGTTTATAAATCTCTTGGTCGTGATAATCAGCGCATAGATATTTTTACAGAAAATATTTTGGATGTAGATTTTTCAAGATTTAAAGAAAAATCAGAAAAATGGACGTTACTTGCAAATTTACCGTATCAAATTACTTTTCCAATATTGCACATGCTTCAAAGAAATATTAGCTTGTTAACTGAGGGCGTTATAATGGTGCAAGAAGAAGTGGCTCAAAAGATTGTAAAAAAATCTGGAAGAGGCTATGGGTTTCCATCGCTATTTTTCCAGCATTATTTTGACTGGAAATTGCTAAATAAAATTTTACCAGGCGCATTTTGTCCTCCTCCAAAAGTAGATTCTAGATTAATGCATTTTAGGCCTAGAAAAGATTTAGTAGTTATACCTAATGAAGAGAATTTTTGGAAATTTATAAAGTTATGTTTTAAGTCTCCTAGAAGAACTTTGTTAAATAATTTAAAGCAAACACATTATGATTATTCTAAGTTGTCAGAAGAAACTTTAAAATTGCGTTCGCAGCAAATGAATATTCAAGACTTTTTAAAATTATGGGATTTATTACGTTAATTTTTACAAAAATTAACGTAATAATTGTTTGTTATGAAGGGTATATTTTTTTTCTTTCTGGGATTTTCTTTTCTTGCTTTTAATATGCAAAAAATTAGCTTTCAGGCGTTAAATTTTGATGAAGCTGGTCTTGTAGATGTGTCAAACCAAATAATTAAATCTGAAGAAGATTTTGTGATTATTTTTGAAGATAATAATAAATCTGATTTTATTTGTAATATTGCTGCTGGAGATATGGTTCAATTTGAAGATCATTGTTTTTTACAAGAAAAATATGTTTCAGAGGTTAATTCTCGTGATACTGGAAAATTCAATAAATTACGATCTATTGTAATTAGTAAATGTTTGGTAGAATTTTTTTTATTTCGTTCAAATTTAAAAAATAGAATTATAAAAATTAAAAGTGTAAAAAATAATAAAATTAAAACTATTATTTTTTAAATTTATTATTTTTAAATATAATTAAATAGTTTATTTAACCGGGCCATTTTTCTTTTTATTAAAGTGTTAATTTAATAATTTGCAGCTAAATATATGTTTTAAAAGATCAAGTGATTTTTTTAAATTATGTAGTTTATTCTTAATTTGTTTTTACTGGGTGTAGTTTCTAACGGGAGTGTTTTGGATGTTAACGATTCTCTAGGTCTGTGCAGCTTGTTGCGCTAATTTTTTTATAGAGTTTTTTGTTGCAATGCAAATTTTTTTTTATTTAAAATTATAAAAACTATATTTTATTAACTTTTTATAATTGAGAGAGTGTGCGTGATGGATGATAAAAAAATAAACAAATTAGAAGAGAAAATTGACGGCATTGAATCGAAAATAGACAAGCAGGGTGAGCGTATTTCTAAAATTGAGAAGGTTTTATTTCAAGAAAAAGAGACTATAAATCAAGAGTCAGAAAAAGTTTTTGAACAAAAAGGTAAAGAAGTTGGAATAGATTTTAAAAAGCTTGAGTTAAATCTAGGAAAGTATATTTTCCAGATAATCGGTGTAGCAATTTTTCTTCTTGGCATGGGTTTTTTATTTAAATTTGCGATAGAAAAAGGTTGGTTTGGGCCTATGGCAAGAGTTATAGCCGGTTTTGTTGCAGCTACTGGCTTAATTGTCGCAGGTGAAATTATTAAGAAAAAACAGTGGTCATTTGGATTTGTGGCCGGGGGGGTTGTTCTTTATTATATTTCAACATATGCGGCGCACAGCCTTTATGGGCTTATTGACCCAGGCGTTACTTTTATTATTTTTACTTTAATAACAATTTTGGCTTTTGTGCTTAGCTTATTGCATAATTCTAGGGTTATCGCATATTTTAGTTTATTTGGGGGCTTTCTGGCGCCATTATTTTTAACAAAAACGGGTTTTTATTTCGACGCATTTGAGCATTTTAATCCTGATAATTTTTTACTTGTTATGTCGTATTTATTTTTAATTTCTTTTGCTTTTGTTATTTTGGCTCTTGTAAAGCGTTGGGGTCTTTTGGCTTTTGGTTTACTTTATTTTATGTATCTTTATTTTTATTGCCCTATGATAAAAAATTTAGATTTAAATTACCAGATTTTAAATATAACTATTTTTTATTTTGTTATGGTTTTGTTGCCGTACGTGTATTCTTTAATTTTTTCTAAAGAGAAGAATTGGCTAGAATCTTGGATAATTATTTTTGGAGGGTTTGCTTCATTTATTCTTTATGAGTTTTATTTAACGCGATCTTTATCATATAAAATAGATAGTGCTATTGCGCCAATTAGATGGCTATTTGCCGGGGCTACACAAACAGATGTAATAAAATATTTATTATTTATTTTTGGCTTTATATTTTTGATAAAAACTATTTTTATGTTTATAAAAAATAAACTAAATAATAATTTGTTATCTGTGCTGGTAACTTTAACTATCTTGCAATTTTTTGCAGTTATAATGATGCATTTTAAGAGATATAATTTAAGTATGGTTGTTATGGCTTATGCAGTATTAATTCTTGGAATTAGCTTTATTATTAAAAACTATTACTTACGAGTATTTACAGGTATTTTTGTGATAATTGTGTTGATTGTTTACATAGAAAATATTTTTAAATCAATGTGTGCAGGTATTTTTAGTAATGGATCTTTAGGTGAATTTAAGTCGCTAATTTATAACGATTTGAATTTGGCAACGGCTGTATTGATTATTCTTTTTGGAGGGTCGGCATATTTGGCAAATAGGTATAAATTGCAGCTTGAGGGCTCACAAAAGAGATTGCCTGAAGTTTTAGAATCGGGTATTTATTTTACTATTTTTATATGGTTGATGTCGCCGCTATGGGTTTGGCCATATAAGATTGTTGCAATTGCAGCATACTCTATTATTTTATTTTATTTTGGTTTAATGAGATCAAAAAATTATATGCGAATATATGCATATTTTTGTTTTGTGACTTCGGTAATTATGTTTTTATTTAATCCAAAAATTTTTGAATTATACTCTAATTTATCACAAGAAGGTAAGATTGCATATTATAATGAATTTAATTTAATCTGTGTTGTATTTATTTTTGTTATAGCTGGATACATGATTTTGTTGAATGCAAAAAAATATGGAGAAGCGTATATTTTTAAAGACACAGAAGTTGCTACGTGGATGGAGGCGATTGCGCAAAAGACAAAATTTTCTATAGAAAAACTTAAGGAATACGAAGTTTGTTTCTTTATAAAAATTTACGAACTTTTGTTATGTTTTTTCGCTTTTTTTTGTGTAGGTAGAAACTTGTATTTGATAACTGAAAATGCTTGGTATAATGTTCTAGCAATTTCAGTATATTATGGTATTGCATCGTTGTTTTTTATATTTATTGGACTTTTATTAAAAAGGCAATTTATTCGTATATTTGGAGTTTGCATTTCTGTATTAACATTATGGAAATTGTGGTTTTTTGTTATGGGTATGACGCAGACAGCTAGTAGGATAATTGTATTTATAGTTATTGGTTTGATATTTATGCTTGCATCGTTTATTTACCAAAAGTTAAGCAGGAAAATTTTTTAATTTAAAAAATTATATTTTATGGCTCGGTTAAATAAATAAAAAATCTAAACTTTTTGTTTATTTAACCGAGCCATTTTTTCTTTTTGTTAAAGTGTTAATTTAATAATTTACGACTAAATATATATTTTAAAAGATCAAGTAATTTTTTTAAATTATGTAGTTGATTTTTATTCTTAATTTGTTTTTACTGAGATAAGTAATAATTTTTTTCACAGAAAAAATTTGAATATTTTTGTTGGTATTTATAAAAATACCGGTGGGGGATTTTTACCCTTTTTTTGAAGTTTTTAAAGTTTAAGGATTGATATGAACGGATGGATTGCACGCATTTTTACGTCGTTTATAGATGTGCCAGATAAGATAGCAACGGCTATATACTTTTCAGGTTGCTCTATAAGATGTAAAAATTGTCATAATAAAGATTTATGGGAAAAAGAGAATGGAACCTTAATGACAGATGATCAGTTAATAGAAAGAATTGCTGGAGATAAGTTGTCAGAGATGGTTGTTTTTTTGGGTGGGGAACCAACTGACCAGATAGATTTTCTTGTGCATGTTTGCAAAAGATTGAAAAATGAAACTCAAAAGCCGATAGCAATGTATACCGGTAGAGAGTTTGAGATCTTGCCTGACGAGCTACTTGAAAATTTAGTTATGGTTGTTTGTGGACCTTATAGGGAAGATTTACGACAAGAGGGTTGGCCTGCTTCGTCTAATCAAAGAGTTTTTAAAAGAAAAGGGGATACATGGAAATGTTAAATGGTTTTTCTGCTTTTAGTGATAGTTTTAAAAAGCTTTACTCAGGAATTAATAAAGAACTTCTAAAGATAGAGGGAATATCTCCTGAGCAGTTAGATATATCTGCATTGTCTGAACGATATTTTAAAGAGAGCGTCTTGGACATGACTGTTGATGGTAATGCAAATTATGGTCAGGACAGTAGATCTTATGGAAATTATCTTTCAGAGATGACAAAAAGTCATATTAAGCTTATTGGTTATCATGATATATATAAAATTTTAGAGTCTAAATATGATTTAGAGACTGCCGATAAAGCTTTAAAGTTTATAATTGAAGGTGATTTGTACATGCATGATAGTACGTCACTTCAGGTCCCATATTGTTGGGCAATGTCTGTAGATTTTTTGCTTTCTAGGGGTAATTACTGGGGGCAATTAAGATCGTATCCTCCAAAAAGAAAAAGATCTTTTATGGATCAAGTAAAAGAAGTTGTAATAGAAATGTCTCAGGAAATAGCTGGAGCAGTTGCTATTGGTGATCTTATAGTTTGTTATTCTTATTTTGTAAAAAAAGAAAATTTAGATTTAACTGATCCTATAGTTGTGAAAGATATAGAAAATGATTTTCAATCACTTGTGCATACGCTAAATAAAAAGTTGAGAAGTTCGCATCAGTCGCCATTTACAAATATTTCTATATTTGATATGCCAAATTTAGAGTTTCTTTTTGGTGATTATATTTTTCCAGATTTATCTAAGCCAGATTTTAATGTTGTTTGGGAGATACAAAAAATATTTTGTAATTGGTTTCAAAAGGGTGATCCAGCTTCAGGTTTTCCATATAGATTTCCAGTTGTTACATTAAATTTAAGAGTTGATGAAAATGAAAATATTTTAGATCAAAGAGCATTGGAATATTTTTCTGAAATTAATTTGGAAAAAGGTTGCTTTAATATTTACATTTCTTCAGGAAATAAGATAGCAATGTGTTGCCGATTTGTAAATGACCTTGATTTGGCTGGGACAGATAGTTTTGGCAATGGTGGTTTGTCGATAGGGTCACATAGAGTTGTTACCGTAAATTTAGCAAGATTGGGATATTTGGCGAATTCTTATGATCATTTGATAGAATTATTACACGATAGATTGGATACAGCAGCAAAGGCATTGTTGGCACATAAGCAATTATTGAGAAATAGAGTTGATGCAAATTTTTTGCCATTTGTTCAAAGAGGCATAATAAGTCTTGATAGATTATTTAGTACTTTTGGTATTAATGGAATTTCTGAGTGTCTTGAGCAGATGGGATATTCTATTTTGACACAATCTGGAAAAGAAATGTCAAAAAGTATTTTAGATGACATAAGAAGATATGCTGCAGAGTGTACAAAAAAATATGATTCTAATTTTAATGTTGAGCAAGTTCCGGCAGAAAGTTTAGCTGTGCATTTGGCAAAAAAAGATGCAATTGCGTATGGAATGGATTATGAAATTTATTCAAATCAGTTTGTGCCACTATGGGTTGATTGTGACGTGGCAAACAGGATAGAAATTGATGGAATTTTTTCAAAAGTTCTTACTGGTGGTGGAATTTCACATTTAAATATTGGCGAAAAACTTACGCATAAAGATCAGATGAAAAAGTTAATAGCTTATTCTATTAAAGTTGGTTGTGAGCATTTTGCGATAAATTATAATTTCTGTAAGTGCCAAAATGATCATACAACGATAGCTGGACCATCTACTGTTTGTCCTATGTGCGGTGCGCCAATTGTTGGGCAATATACACGTGTTATTGGTTATTTCACACCAGTTTCTTCTTGGAACAGGGGAAGACAAAAAGAGCATACAAAGCGTGTATTTAAAGAAAGTCCATTTAAAAAGAGCGCTGAGAAAGAAAGTGTTGAACAAGAGGTTTTTTTAGAAACTATTGATAAAGATAATAATCAGGCTCAAAAATAAGCGTTGGTGGCTATTTTTTTGTAATTTTCGTGAGTATAATTGTCTTAACGTTTTGATAATTATACTCTTGTATTTTTGTAAGTTTGGGTTATAAGCTGTGAATACACAAAAAATAAATTTAAATAATGTTAGTGAAAATAAAAAGCAGGATGAGAATATTTTGGTTATAAAGCGGGATTATTTATTTCCAAAATCAAGCTTTCAGGGTTTGCAAAAGCCAAGCGAGAGTGTTTTTGGAAGTGACTTTTTATACGTGATTATGGCCAAAAAAGAGTTTTTGCCAAGATCGCTTATGGAACAGGATTTTAATTATAAGCAAGTTATCCCATATTTGATTTTTAAGCACGAAGAAAAGTATTTCTTGATGCAGAGAAAGGCGAAAGCTAGCGAGACCAGGCTTCAGAGCAAATATTCTCTTGGCATAGGTGGGCATATTAGACAGGAAGATATAAGAACTGAAGATATCGCACAGTGGGCCAATAGAGAGTTTTTAGAGGAAATAGATTATTCTGGAAAATTTGAGATAAAATTTTTGGGAATTTTAAACGATGATTCTAACGATGTTGGCAAAGTGCATGTTGGATTTGTTTATCTTCTTGAGGGTGATAGCTCTGAGATTTATGTAAAAGAAGAATTAGAGAGTGGGGTTTTACTAACTATAGAAGAGTTGCATGGATTTTATGATCGCATGGAGCCTTGGTCAAAAATAGTGCTTGATTTCTTGAAATAAATTCTGGCTTGTTCTGCGTAGCTTTAGCGTAGGGGGGTCAAAAATAGTGATTTTTTTGAAATAAAAAATAAATAAAATAAGCATGTTACTAAATTTTGTAGTAACATGCTTATTTTATATTTTGTTAACTAATTTAAGAAAGGTAAACCACTAGTTTGACTAGTGAGACTATCAAGGCTTGGCCGTAGTATTAGATAAAAGAAGATTTTTGCATTATATTCATTATC
>LBOA01000034.1 GCA_000989195.1 candidate division TM6 bacterium GW2011_GWF2_30_66 | reverse complement strand
GTTTTGTGTTGCTGAAGGAGCTGGACTTAATGCCGTCCAGGTTGTGCCTGTAGCTGATATTGCTTGCAGTACTTGATTTGCAGTAGGTGCGGTGTCAGGCAAATCTATTGTATAGCTTGTTCCAATTGTTGCAGGTGATCTTAGCCCAACATAATTTGATCCAGAATCTACAAGTCTAATAGCAGACTGATTTGACATGAGTAAATTGCCGGTCATGGTATCGCCAGCTTTTAGAACGTTGTCAGATGCGGCGCCAGTCATACCTGAAGCTGTAAAATAACCGTTAGCGTCACGAGCTATAATTGTGCTTGCTGTATTATTTGGTGTAGCATCTGTATTAATGCTGACGTCACTTGTATTGTTTGTTAGAACTATATTTCCAAGAGCTGCGAGTGTTTTAAAGTTTAGTGTAACGCCAGTTTTGTCTTTGTATATTTGACCAGTTCCTGAGCCTACGTTTGCAGCTTGTGTAGAATCTGGTAGAGAGAACTGTACAAAATTTACATCATCTGTTCCAACAATTGTTGCAGGGGTGTCACATAACCAGCTCGTTCCAGCATTTGTTGCGCCAGAGAGTATAAGTACATATGCGCCCATAGCTTCTGAGCCGTTTGCAAAATCGGTTGGTCTTGTCCAATCTCCAGCATGTGCGAGCCATAAACCATTTTCTATGCCATCAGTTTGTCCTGTTAATAATACTCTGTTGCCGTCTGAGAGTGATACTCCATCTATTGTTCCAAGGCCAAAAGTGCTTGTGCTTATTGTGCTGACAACCAAAGCAGGTTCTTTTGGCACAATGCCCATTGCAACAGCGGTATCTACGTATGATTTTGTTGTTACGTCATTTGGATTTAAAATCGCGCTGGTATTTAAAGTAATCATGTTTGCCGTAAGGTTGCCTAAAGAGTTTCTTTTTACTATTGTTTCAGCTAAATTGTTGCTCGTAGCCGAAAGTGCAAGATCTGTAGCTTGAGCAATTTGTGTTGAAGTTTTGCCGCCGACATAGCTTACAACAGTAGCACTTTGTGTTCCTGTAACGTCTCCAGAAAGAGGGCCAGAAAATCCGGTTGCATTTGATGCATGGCCTGCGGTTGTTGCTGTGTCTGCATTTCCATAAAGAGCACCGGTTACGTTACCAATTAAGTTTGCAGTTATTGTTCCAGCACTAAATTCTCCTGCACTTCCACGTCTTACAATAGCATCGAAAGTATTGTCTTTTGTGGAGTTGTATGCAAGTTGAGCGCCTGTAGCGATATATGCTGCTGTACGTCCTCCAACAGTATTTACTGTTAGGTTGCCTTGAAGTCCTGTAATATCGCCGCCACTGGTACCAACTGGGCCAGAGAAGCTAACGGAAGTTGTTGCAGTGTCAGCATTTCCAATGAGATTTCCAGTAACGGTGCCAGAAAGTGGCCCAGAGAATTGTGTTGCAGTAATAGTGTCGGCACTAAATCCTCCTGAGCCATCGCGTAAAACTATTAAGTTTGGAGTATTTGCGTTTGTAGCAAAATTGGCTGCAATTGCCCCTGACTCTATACTATTTGCGCCTGTTGCAGGAGTTATGCCTATTGTTTTTACAACTGTAGCATTTTGGGTGCCGATTACATCGCCTGAGAGTGTTCCGCTAAAATTTGTTGCAGTTCCTGATATATTACCAATTAAGTTTGCTGTTATTGTATTTGCACCTAGTAAGTTTATACCAGTGATATTGTTTCCGCTCATATTTATATTTCCGGTAATCGTTGTTCCGGTCATATTTGACGCAATTATTGTGCCGGCATTTATAGTTCCAACACCTGTTATGTTGTTGCCACCCATATTTAAAGGGCCAGAAAGATTTAATGTTGGTGTGTTTATAGCTGCTGTGGCAGTTATTGTTCCAGCTGTAATAGTATTGGCACCAGTTATACTTTTGGTCCCCATCTGTATGTCGCCATACATGTTAATACCAGTTGAGTTTATTGTGTTAATATTTGCTGTGCCAGCGTTTACAGTTGAAGCGTTTACGGTACCAATGCCAGTTATATTATTGCTACCCATAGTAAGATTGCCAGTCATGGTTGTGCCAGAAAGGTTTGTAGGTGATACAGTTATAGCAGAAATTGTTCCTGCACTAGAGATGTTATGTTCACCCATTGCTATATCACCAGTCATAGTTGTAGAGCCTATATTTGTGGCACTTAAATTTGTGATATTTGCGTTAGTAGAGTTTAAAGTTGTTGCTCCTAATGAGGCTATACCAGTTATATTTTCGCTAGCGTCTATTTTTATATTAGATTCGACAACATTTGTTCCAGCAGCAGATGTTTTTACGATATTATTAGCATCTGTAAAACCAACTGTACTTACGTTACCTCCGCCTGCAGGTGTTCCGTAGGTAAGTTGTCCTGGTGTTGCAGATACCATAAGGTAGTTGCCTGTGATTGCTGGGCCAGTTGGCCAAAGGGTGGTGTTACCGTCTTTTATAATGCCGTTAAGTTCTACTAAATTCACAGCTACGTTTGATGAGTTGTCGCGTACCATAACTGAGTTTGGTGTGGAGGTTGATGTTGCTGTTTCTATGTCACTATTGGTAACTTGTGAGCTAGATAGAGCTCCAGTTGCGCTACTGTGAACAACTCCGGCCTGCAGTGATGGAAATACGATTCCGCCTGATGCACTTATGGTTCCATTTACATAGACGTTTTTAGCATTAATATTACTGTGAGATGTAATATCTCCTGAAGCTATAATGTTGCTAGAAGATGTTATGTCGCCATATGATACAATGTTTCTGTTTACAGTTAGATTTGTATTTATGTTTACTGTATTTGCTAAAATATTTCCTTGCGCTACGATATTACTAAATGTTTTTCCCTTTATTCTACAAGATAATTCTTGTGGGGTAATTGCTAGAATAATTATTATGTATATAAATACAAATTTTGTGTATTTAAGCATACAGAAAACTCCTCTTTTTTTATAATATTTTTTTATTTTATATTTAAACAACATAAAAAAATGCTAGCAATATTATAAGTTAGGTGTCAAATAAATTTAAATAAATTGTTTTTTTAAAAAAATAATTTATTTAAATTTTTACCAACTTTTCCCAACTAAATACATTGTTGTTCCATTGTTAAATAATATTAAGCCGTTGTAAGTTCCTGCTATTGTGCATCCAGGGATAGAAATTGTTGTAGGGTTTAGAACCCCTGAGGCTGCAGTTAGATTAATTATACCAGCACTAGAATTTCTTATGAAAATAACTCTGCCTAAGGCTGTTGAATCTGGAGTTAGAGTTATAGAATAAGGATAGCTAGCGCCTTGTATATTGATATATAAGTTGTTAGTGTTTTTATTTGTATCGAAATTATATGTTGTAGTGCCGTTTCCTAACATTGAAGGTATAGAATTTAAGTTTAAGCCATTATTTAGTGTTGTATAGTTATTACTTACTTCAACTCTCTTTGCTCCATTACTGACAAGTGTAATTTCGTCTGCAGCAGAATTATATATGCCTGTATTTGTGTCGCTAGCAAATGTTAAGGATGGGCTGGCAGCAGAACCAGATGGTATAGCTAAAACGTTGCCAGTAGGGATTGATATGCTGCCGGAAGCAAATAGCATTCTTTGGGCCCCTTGGGCAGAAACAGCAACTTGATCTGTTGTTGGAGAATAAATTCCAGAGCTAGTGCTGCCATTAAATGTTAAGGATGGAGTTGTGACTGTTCCTGTTGCAAATGTTGTAGTGCCAGCAACGTTTAGTGAGCTATTTAGATTGGAGGCGCCGGTGACGTTCAGAGTATTTGCGTTTATGCCAGTTGCTGTTAATGTATCTCTTAAGGTAGTAGCACCAGTAACATTAAGTGGGCCTGAAAAATTTGTTGTGCTGGTAGAGCTTAGTGGGCCACTTATATTTGTTTGTCCTGTCATATTTGTTGTGCCACTTAGGGTTATTGTACCAGATGTTACTGTTGTTGTGCCACTTATGTTTGTGGTTCCACTTAAATTTGTAGTTCCATTGAGGGTATTTGTTGTGCCGTTAAATACAGCAGCATTATTAAATGTTGCTGTAGCTCCAAATGTTGCGGGGCTGTTTACAGTTAAACTATTTCCTGATGATATAGTCGTGCCAGTTGTGCCAAATGTTGCTAACTCATTTCCTAAAGAACTTATATTTATTTTACCAGCTGAAGGTGAATATATTCCCGAAGTTGTGTTGCCACTAAAAAATAACGAAGGAATACTTGAAGAGCCACCTTCTAATTGTAATGTGTTTACGCCAGAAATATTATTGCTACTATCTATAGTTATGTTAGTACTTGTAACTGTTGTAGCGCCTGTTGTTTTTACAATATAATCTGGCGATGCAAAATCTGTTGCAGTAGTTACTGCTCCACCGGCTTTGGTTATAATACTATCTTCTTCAGGCAAAATAAATTCTAGATTTTCATCTATTGCTGCTTGATTAATTTCTATAACATTGTTTTTTATATCTTCTTTTTCTTGGTAATCTTGGACCGCGGGATTTTGTACTTCAGTAAAAAATAATTTTGTGAAATTTAAATTATTTGTGTCAATAATTGAATTAGGATTTTTATTTGTACATAGCCATAAAGAGCCGCTATTTATTGATCCTGAAGTTATAGAAATTAGGGCGTTTATGGCAGAATTTCCTGACATAAAATCTCCTGGTCTTATCCATTCAAGATCTTGTACAATCCATAAACCGTTTTGTATTTTATTTGTTTGTTTTACTAATAAAACGCGATCTCCTGCATTTAATTTAATCTCGTCAATTATTTGAGAGCCAAATAAAGATTTTATATTATGGTTACAGACAGCTATAGCAGAATTTTTTATATCAAATTTATTTTGTGTATTTAGTTTCAAATTTTTATCTTGTAGATTTTTTGCCAAAATACTTTCAAGAGCTATTAGGCTGGAAGTATTTTCATTTAAAATTTTTTCGCATAAAAAATCTTTAGCTTTTGTTTCTTTATTATTAAAAGCTTGAAATAATATTATTAATATCAATAAATATTTTTTGTATTTCAACATAAATAAAACCCTTTTTTAAATAATATAAAAATTTTTAACCATTCAATTTTACGAGAGCATAAGGATAGGAGCCAAGAGTTCCAGCATAAATAAATTGTATCGCATGTCCATATGGTAAGCTAATTGGATTTAAAATAATACTTCCTTCAGTACTATCATTTCGAGAGCGAATAGTGTAGTCACCAGGACCTGCAGCGATAAATGTTACTATTTTCCCCATTTGCATTTCATAAGGATCTAGAGTGCTAACATAGAAATTTGAGGATAATCCTGTTAAGGCAATGACATTTACGTTTGCGGGAATTGAATAATAGGAGCCAAAACTTCCATCATAGCTGCTAGCTTGAACATTCTCCTTGCCATTGAATGCTACAGATGCATCAAAAACTACTGGCTTCTTAAATGAAGAGGTTCCGTTGGCAACAAAGCCAACATCTGAGGGTATGCTAACGGTTGGGTATTCTAATGTCATTAAATTTAAACCACTTACACCTATATCAATTTTGTTTGCAGCAGAAGTATAAATACCTGTATTTGTTGCGCTACCACTAAATTTTATTGCGGGACTAGATAATGTGCCGGCGCTAAAAGTTGCTGGGTAAGTAAATGTAGAAGGACAATATGCATTTAATGCGGTGTCTACTTGCAATGTGCCTTCTACGTCAAGAAGCGCAGCTGGCGGTGTTGATATAACGTTTGTAGCTAATATTATTGAAGATGTTCCATTTATTGTAATATTAAGAGAATCTTGAGATGGAGAGTAAATACCTATTCCTGTAGCCCAATATAAAGATGGATTGTTTGAATCACCACCAGAAGGAAGTTTGAGTCGTGACCCTGATGGTATCGTTACACCTTCTGATGAAAATAAAGCTTTTTGACCTTGAGCAGAAATAGCAATTTGATCTGTATCTGGAGAGTAAATTCCAGAGCCTGTGTTTCCATTAAAAGTAATCGATGAATTTTTTAAATTTATTCCATTTGTTGAAATGTTTAGTATCTCTGCGCCAGAAGCAGATATTGAAACATTGTTGTCAGCTTGTGAGTATATGCCTGTATTTAAATTATTATTAAATGTTATTGTAGGACTTGTTTGAGTACCGCCTGCGGATAAATTTATCGCAGTTGTAATATTGGTAGTGCCGCTAAGTGTTGTAGTGCCACTTATATTGGTTGTACCACTTAGGTTATTTGTGCCTATTAGATTATTTTGACCATTAAAATTTGTTGTGCTATTAAATGTTATTGCAGTATTATTAAATGTTGCAGCATTGTTTATTACTGCTGGATTATTAAATGTTGTATTGCCATTTATAATTAAGTTTGAATCTGTTGGGATTGTTACACTAGGAGTTGTTCCTCCAGGGTTGTCAAAATTAATTAAATTATAGCCCTGTGAGACTATATTTATTTTATTTGTGTCAGATGAGTAAATTCCAGAACCGGTGCTGCCATTAAATGTTACTGATGGGCTAGCTGCTGAGCCTGTGGCAAATATTACGTTTGTCGCGTTTATTGTATTGGCATAGAAGTTTCCTGAAGCATCACGGGCTACTATAGCTCCTGTAGTATTTAGATTTGTGGCAGTAGTTGCAGAGTTAGAAACTTTGCCTGTTGTAGATATTGTTGCGAGTTTTGTATCAGAAATAGCTGCGCCTGTTGCGACATCATTATTAACAATAAGAGATGTTGATAATTCGCCAAGAGTATTATTGTGAACTATTCCATTTGTTTTTAACTGTTTTATGGCGACAGTACCCAATGGATCTATGCTAAGTGTTGTAGGACCGTCGCATGCAATTGAAAAGTTGCCTGGTTCTGAAGAAAAAATACCAGTATGTATGTCATTAGCAAACACGAGGGCAGGGAAATCGGAAGATGCTGCAGGTATTGTTAATGTTGCTCCAACAGTAAAGCTTCCATCAGTTTTTAATGTATCATAATCACTTCTGTATAAATTTGAACTTGTATCAGTTTCTGGTGCCCATACTAGTTTCGCTTCTGTATTTGCCGGTAGTGGTATATTCGTTGCTGAGGGAAATTCAATCTGATTGTCTAAGCCGTTTAATCTCATAATTGTATTTGGACCTCTGTCTGCTATTCCTGGATCATTATTTGTATAAGTAAATACAAGATCTGCTCCTGTATTTCCTAATTTGCTAATCTCCCAGCCTCTTATATTATTACTGGATCCAATAGTTGCTGTGTCAGAAATTAAATTTATTTTTGCTTGATTAGTATTTTTTCCGGTAATTAAATATAAGCTTGAATCGCTTTCGTCTGATTGAACTCCATTAAATGTTGGTGATGCATTTACACCGGTATTAGAGTTTTTATAAACAGCACCTTTATTGCCATAATAATTTGGTTCATAAATTAAATTTGGTAATATTGGCTGTCCATTTTGTAAGTTATAGATCATTTGTTGACTATCTGTTGTATTGCCAAAAGAAAGTGTTGTTTCGCCGTTACTGTTAAACGCAGCTAAGTTAATATTTGTAGGATCTTCAAAGTCGACTACAGAATTTTCAACAGTACCGCCGACAAAGCTTAAAGAAGATGTTCCTCTTTGTAAAATGTCTATTGGGCAATGTATAAGATTTAAGCCGTTTGCATTTATTGCTGTTGTTATTGTTCCGTTAATTTCTAAACCAACAGCAGCATTTTCTATTGTTGTTGAACTTAAATTAATTGTTGCGGCATTTGTACATCTTATTGCTGTTCCTGTTGCGACTTCTGATAGTGCACCCTTACAATCAAACATGCAGCCTTCTACATATACTATTGTTCCAGCATCTTGAGCCGATACATTTACGCTGTCTGCATGATTGAGTATACTATTTAAACTTGTGATATAACATTTGCATGCATTTTGGCAAATAATACCATTTTTTGAATTTTCTATATTTGTAGAAGAAATTCTTATTGTGCCAGCTGTTGCGTTTAAACATGTATCAAAATATTTTAGTCCACAGCCGATAATATCAATTTGTGAATTTGCTCCTGTCGAAGAAAGAAAGGTATTTAAAGGTGTATTTGTGGAAGAGCCTTGAAATGTAGATGATTTTATAACGGCATTTCCGTTTGTGATTAATAAGCCAGTTGTATTGTCTGTCAATTGTATATTGTCAAATAAAATAAGTGGAAGTGTTGATGAACAGTTTATTTCGAAAGCATTATAAAATGAGCTTACTCCAACAGAATTAAATCTAGCGGTGCCACCAGTTGTAGTTGTAAATTTTATAGCACTTTTTGTAGAGGTGCCTGAGACAACTTTTAATATTAAATTATAAAATTCTATGTTAGGTTTAGTTACTACAAATAAATCATCAGATGTAACCTGTTGAGGTACTATTATTGTGCTTGCTAGTGAGCTTCCAATTATATTTATTCCGTCAACGGTTATTTGAATTCCGCCACCAGAATTATCTTCAGAAAAAATTCCAGCACCAACATTTATTACTATTGGGTTGGTTATACTTGCCGGTAAATTATTCGCTTGCGTTACAGCATATTTTACAGTCCTGAATGGTGCTGAGAATGAACCATCGTTGTTATCGTTGCCAGCAAGAGAAACATAATATGTTTTTGCAGCCGATGGCAGTGGAGAACCAACCGTTGCCCATTGCGTCGTAAAAGGTGAAGAAGATGATGTTGCTTGTAAAAATTGGTTTGCCACTGGTGCTGAGCCTGGCAAATCTATCGTGTAAGAGCTTGATGCGAGAGCTGAAGGTCCGCGTAAGCCTACATAGCCATATCCTGTTGCATCTTGTAATTTTATCTCAGAGCGTGTTCCAGAATTTGTATCAAGATTTAAATTGCCGGTCATCGTATCGCCAGTTTTTAGCACGTTAGCAGAAGCGGCGCCTGTCATTCCAGAAGCTGTAAAATAGCCGGAAGCATCACGAGCTATAATTGTATTTGCTGTATTTGCATCTGTAGCGTCTGTGCCTATAGATATATCGTTGCTGTTATTTGTAATTGAAATATGAGAGAGTGCGGCTAATGTTTTTAGATTAAGAGTGATACCATTTTTATCTCTAAAAATTTGTCCTGTACCGGATCCAACATTTGCGGCTGTGGTTTGATCAGGAAGCGAAAATTGTGTAAATTGTATATTATCTGTTCCTATTATTGCTGCAGGTGTGCTGCATAGCCAGCTTGTTCCAGCATTTATTGCACCAGAATTTATAAGCACATAAGCTCCTTGAGCAGCATCGTTAGTTGCAAAATCGGTTGGTCTTGTCCAAGCATCTGTGTGGGCTAGCCATAAGCCATTTTGAATTTGGTTTGTTTGTTCAACTAATAAGACACGGTCGTTATCAACAAGTGTTATGCTATCTATTGTTTGTAGTCCAGATAAAGTTGTGTTTGTTGAGTTTACTACTAATGCAGGTGTTTTTGGTACAAGGCCACCTGTTGCTACAGAATCTACATACGATTTTGTTGTAACATCGGTTGGATTTATTATCGCTCCGGTATTTAATGTGATCATGTTTGCAATAAAATTTCCAGAGCTGTCTCTTTTTACTATTGTGTCAGCAACATTGTTGCTTGTTGCAGAAAGTACAAGATCTGTAGTCTGGGAAATTTGAGTAGAAGTTTTTCCTCCAACTGTGTTTACTGTAAGTGAGTTTTGTGTTCCTGTTATATCGCCGCCACTAGCACCAAATGATCCTGATAAAATGGGGGTTGAGCCTGCAGTTGTTGCATAAGTTGCTGTATCGGCGTTTCCAAAACAAGCACCGGTTATGTTTCCAATTAAATTTGCAGTTATTGTGCTTGCTGTAAAATTTCCTGCTGCAGATCGTTTTACGATTGTGTTAAAAGTATTTTCACTTGTTGAGGCATTTGCGAGATTTGCGCCAGCAGAAATTCCGGTAGCATTTAATCCACCGACAGTTATTACTGTTAGGTTGCCTTGAAGTCCTGTAATATCTCCACCACTGTCGCCTACTGGACCAGAGAAGCTAACTGCGTTTGTTGCGGTGTCTGCGTTTCCAGTAACATCGCCGGTTAAATTTCCAGTAACATTACCACTTAAGTTTGCCGTTATAGTGCCAGCATTAAAATTTCCAGAACTATCACGTAATACAATTGTGCTTGCAGTATTGGAATTTGTAGCGGTAGTTGCGCTATTTGCAACTTTTCCGGTTGTTGATATTGTAGCAAGTTTGGTATCAGATATTGCGGCACCTGTAGCTATTTGTGTATTTGTTATTGTGTTATTGGCGATACTTGTGCTAGTTATTGTAAGTGGGGTTATATCAGAATTTGTCAAAAGAGAATTTGTTAAAATTCCAGAGGTGTCATTATGAATAAGCCCAGGTCCTGTTCCAAATTGTTTTATAGAAACATTTCCTGAAGTATCTATGTTGAGGCGTTCAATTGCGTTAGTTGTTATTGAAATTTCGCTACCTGTTGGATTATAAATACCTGTTGTTGGATCATTGTTTAACGTTAGCAATGGGATTCTTGGCCAACCTGCAGGGCTTCCAACAGGATTGTCTTTGTATATATTTGTTGATTGATTTGTTATTGAGTTGCAAATAAAATCGCTTGTTAAATCGTTTGGAATATTTTCTGTGGTATTACTTTTTATTATAGAAAAATTTGTTACAGCAATTGATGTAACAAAAATCAAGACATAAGAAATAAAGTTTTTTTTGTGCTTGATCATAAAAATCCCCTTTTTTGCTTCAAAAATTTATAAACTTAATTAGTAAAAAATTATTGTAGATAAAAATTTAATAACATTTTTTTATTATAAAAACAAGATGTTAAATCTATTTCTGGATAATGTTTTAGGTAGTAATACGTAAAGAAAAAGGGAGCGACTTTGCACCCCCTTTTTCTTTACGTATTACTATGAGATTAATTAAGAGCTGACCAAATACCGTTAGTTCCACTAGAAACACAAATTATCATTTTTGAATGTCCTGGTAAGATGCCTGCAGCAGCAGTTGTGTCACCTAACATAAATGATAAAGCTGTTTGAACGCGTGAATAAAATGCTAGATAGCCTGCTGTATCTACGTTGTGTAAAATCTTGATTGTCCCTACTGGGTAGCTGCTTGCTGTGTTTGCAAGTATTACGTTTGTTGGAACATTGTTGCCAGATAGGTAAATAATATCGCTTGTAGATATTTGGCTAGTTGTTAAAGTTAGGTCTAAGTAATCTTGATCGGCTAGATTAACAGTTGATGATCCTCTTGAGAATCCTGTTTGTTGCAATGTAAGAGGTCCTGCCATTGCACCACCAGTTAGTAGTAAGTTTTCAGAAGCGGCACCGGTTACGTTACCAATTAAATTTGCAGTCACTGTGTTTGCGGTTAATAAATTTATGCCTGTTATGTTATTTGTGCCCATGTTCAAATCGCCACTCATGGTGTCACCAGCTTTTAAGACGTTGAGTGAAGAAGCGCCGGTTACGTTGCCAATTAGTGATCCATTGAATGTTGTTGCGGTTATTTGAGTTGCGCCAGTGATATTATTTGTGCCCATATTCAAGTCACCACTCATAGTGTCGCCAGCTTTTAAGACGTTAAGTGAAGCAGCACCAGTTACGTTGCCAATTAAGTTTGCAGTTATAGTGTTTGCGTTTAATAAATTTACGCCGGTAATATTGTTACCACCTAAATTTATATTGCCACTCATTGTAATTCCGGTTGCGTTAATAGCATTTGCATTAAGAGTGGTTATGTTGCCGGTTGTTAGATAACCAGTTGTTGCTGTGAATGTGCTGATATTTGAAATGCCG
>LBOA01000033.1:21758-22031 GCA_000989195.1 candidate division TM6 bacterium GW2011_GWF2_30_66 | reverse complement strand
GTTTTTGAGTTGTTAGTGTAGTTTAATAATTAATTCGGCAGTCCTTGGGACTGCTCACAACCGTCAAGCCCCTCGCTAGGCGAGGGCGATATGACTTTTTTGTAAATAATGTTTTATTGTTCAACGTGAATTCGACCTAAGAAAGTATTGAAATTCCCCTTAAGATAAAGCTTCTAATACCATTTGCCTACATAAATTTTAACAAAAATACAAGTCTCTCGACCCCTCGATTAACTCGGGGCGAACGGGAGAAGTAAGTATTTTCAAGCTTGC
>LBOA01000033.1:0-21649 GCA_000989195.1 candidate division TM6 bacterium GW2011_GWF2_30_66 | reverse complement strand
TTTTAAAATCCTAAGAACATGCTTCGCATGTAACCCTTCGTAGTTTTTCTCCATAGTTTTCGAGCATCCAGAGCTTTGCGAAGGACGACAAGCTCAGGGCGAACGGGTGGGAGAGCATTTCAACTATAAACAAATATTTATTCTTAGGTCGAGTTCGCGTTATTCAAGCATTTTTATAATTTCTTCATTGTTTTCTTCTTCTGCAAAATCAATTGCCGTATTTCCATCATAGTTTTTTATTTGAGTATTTGCGCCACTATCTAAAAGGGTTCTTATGATTTCACCTTCGCAAGAGCAAATAGCCATAATCAGCGCTGTATCCCCATCTGCATCTTGAATGTCTGGATCGGCTCCATTTTCGAGTAAAACTTTTACAATTTCTATTTCACCTAAACTTGCAGCCAAAATAAGGGGAGTATCGCCTTCGACATCTTTTGCGTCAGTATCAGCACCATTTTTTATTAATAGCTCTATTATTTTCGGATCGCTCACAAAAAATAAAGCATTTTGCCCTTCATTATTTTTCATATCAGCTTTGGCGCCATATTTTAATAATAGTTGTGCGATCTTTAGATCTTCAATTTCTAGTAATGCAAAACTCCCATCAGGTAATTTTGTGTTAGGATTTGCTCCAGCTTTTAGTAAAAGTTCTGTAGCTTCATAATTTTTTGATTCTATTGCAAAAATAAGTGGAGTAATATTTTCTTCTTCTAGAACTATATTTGGGTTTGCTTTTCTATCAAGCAACATTTTTAATATTTTATTATTCCCATTACTTATTGCGATTATAATTGGCATATAAGATTTATTATCAAGTATTGTATTTGGGTTTGAATTAAAATCAAGTAAGAGTTCTACCATATTTTCTTGATTGTCAGATACAGCATATACCAAAGCTGTGCAATCATTTGCGTCTTTTAGATTTGGGTTTGCACCATTTTCTAGTAAAAATTCTGCTAGATCTTCATTTTCTGTGTCGACCGCATATTTTAATAAAAAGTCACCATTTTTATCTTTTGCATTTATATCTATGTTTTTATTTTCTATGTCGTATTGAATTGTATCTAGATCAATATTTTCTAAATCTAATACTTTTTTATTCATGTTTTAGTCCTAAATTATTTTTTGTATATAAGCTTTAAATTTTTTAATTTAAATTTTTTATTTTATTACAAAATTTATTAGCTTATCTTTAATGAAGATTATTTTCACAATTTCTTTGCCTTCAAGCCAACTAGAAATATGTTTTTTTGCTTCTGTTTCAACAAATTCTTGATCAGAGTTTTTTTGTAATTGTATGTTTGCTCTTATTTTACTATTAACTTGAACGACAATAGTAACTTCGGATTTTATTAGTAATTTCTCATCGAAGCTTGGCCAATTGCATTTATCAATTTTAATTTTAAAAATATTTTCCAAAAGTTCGCTAGCGATATGTGGTGCAAAAATAGATATCGAAGCTAAAACATTTTTTGCATTTGTTTGTCCTAGTTTTAGATTTTGTGAATTTGCATCGTTAATAAATTCCATGATAGATGCGATAGCAGTATTTGGTTTAAAATTATTTAGTCTTTCTTGGAAATCATGCAAGAACATGTGAGTTCTTTTTTTTGCTTCAATAGATTCTTTGTCATCAGAAACTATATTTTCTGGATTGCTCATAAATTTATAAAATTTATTTATAAATCTTTTTATTCCATCAAGTCCAGTATCTTGCCACTCACAATCTTGTTCTGGTGGGCCCATAAAAATTATATACATGCGCATAACATCAGAGCCATATTTTTCCATCAGCTCATCCGGATCTACAACGTTGCCCTTAGACTTGGACATTTTTTCAACTAACCCAGATTTTTCTGAGTATTTTAATACCATGCCCTGATTAAATAATTTTAAAAATGGCTCGTTAAATTCTAAAAATCCAAGATCATGCAAAACTTTAGTGTAAAATCTAGCATAAAGTAAATGTAAAATAGCGTGTTCTATGCCGCCAACATAAAGATCTACTGGTAACCAGTACTTTATATCTTCTTTATCAAAAGCTTTGTCTTTTAGGTCAGGGTTTGGATATCTCAAAAAATACCAGCTTGAGCCTGCCCACTGCGGCATTGTATTAGTTTCTCTCTTTGCAGGGTTGGCACATTTTGGACATTTTGTATTTACCCAGCTTTCTATTGCAGCAAGTGGAGATTCGCCAGTGCCTGTTGGTTCATATTTTGAAACTTCTGGTAATTGTACCGGCAAATCTTTTTCATTTACAGCAACTGGGCCGCAAGTTTTACAGTGTACTATTGGTATAGGCTCGCCCCAGTATCTTTGGCGAGAAAATATCCAGTCACGTAATTTATAATTTACTTTTCTTGTGCCTAATTTTTCTTTTTCAACTAATTCTATTGCGCGATTAAACGCTTCGGGCATTGCTTGTAGTCCATTTAAAATGTCACTATTTATCATGACGCCAGATTCGGTATAAGCTTCTATTAAACTTCCAGAAGAGTCTTTTTTTGCATCTTTAGAATCAATAACTTGAATTATTGGTAAATCGAATTTTTTTGCGAAATCAAAATCTCTTTGATCATGAGCTGGAACTGCCATTATTGTGCCAAATCCATAATCTCTAAGCACATAGCTAGATAAATAAATAGGAATTTCTTTTTTTGTTATAGGATTTATTGCATAAGCACCAGTAAATACGCCAGTTTTATCTTTATCCCGTTGGTCTTGCATGCCCTCCGAAGCTTTAGCGCAGGAGGGAGTTAATCTAAGGGTCATTCTATCAACAGTTGACATGCTACTTACAAGTTCTTGATATTCTTTTACTTTTTGTTTATTGTTTTCAGGCGTAATTTTTTCAACAAGTTCGTGTTCTGGTGCCATAACCATAAACGTTGCACCAAAAATTGTGTCAGGTCGTGTTGTGTAAACCGGCAAGTTTATATTATTTCCAGAAATATCTTTTGTTGTGAAATTTATTTCAGCGCCTTCGCTGCGGCCTATCCAGTTTCGCTGCATTTGTTTAACTTTTTCTGGCCATTCAAGCTTATCTAAATCGTCAATAAATTGCTGAGAGTATTTTGTAATTCTTAGTATCCATTGATTAATATTTTTTTTGGTAACGGCAGATCCACATCTTTCGCATTCACCGTTTACAACTTCTTCATTTGCAAGACCGGTAAGACAAGAAGGGCACCAGTTTATCGGTGTTTTTTCTTGATAGGCAAGTCCGGCGTTGAACATTTGTATAAATATCCATTGGGTCCATTTATAATAATCTGGATCTGTAGTATTTATTTCTTTGCTCCAGTCATAGATGCACGAAACTTGTTTGAGTTGTCTTTTGAAGTTAGCAATATTTTCGTTAACGCATATTGATGGATGAACACCCATTTTAATAGCATAATTTTCTGCAGGTAATCCAAAAGCATCCCAGCCCATAGGGTGCAGAACATTATATCCTTCAAGAAATTTTATTCTTGCATATACGTCAGAAAGTACATATGATCTCCAGTGTCCCATGTGTAGTCCTAGGCCTGATGGATAAGGGAACATGTCTAGGCAATAGTACTTTTTTTGATCGCAGCTTTTATCTTTAGCTTTTGTTGCCGGAGTTTTCTCCCATGTATCTTGCCACTTTTTTTCTATTTTACTAAAATCATAATTCATTTTTATAACCTATCTATTATATTTTGCATGACTTCATAGTAATGCTCTATTCTATCGCTAATTTCTATTGCAAGTTCTTCGTTGTATGTATGAGATGATGAATTTCTATCATCTGTTGAGTTGGTTAGCGTATCAAGTTCTTCTTTTGTAATTAATTTTTGTTCATAACTTGTTCTAAATGTTTTATTTGGATTTGGAATTTCAATTTCTATTTTATTTTTTTCTTTTAAATATTGTTTTAAATATTTCCAAAATGAGTCAAAGCTAAATTCAAATCTTTGGATTAATCCGTCCCTTAGGCCCTCATAAATTTCTGGGTCTTTTTGTTTTAATAATAGACTTAACATTTTTTTTAATTTACAAAGAGCTTTTTTTGTAGAAGATTTTTTTGATTCTAGGATTTCCATAATATACCGTCCTTTTTTATAAAATATTGCATTTCTTTAGAAACTTTATGAAAATTTACTATATCTATCTTGTATGGAATAAGGCTTTCTCCAAGCATATTTTTAGCTTCGCCCATTCGTCTAGGTTCAATTTCAGTAATATCTTCTATGGCAATATCTATGTCAGACATTTCTCCATGTTTATCTCCAGCTCTCGAACCGAAGAGATATATTTTAGCTGTTGGGAATAGCACTGTTAATATTCCTAATATTTTTTCTTTATATTCTGGTTTTAGTGACATTTTTTATCCTCTTTTAATCAAAACAAACTATAGTTAATATTATATAAAATATGGGGTTTTTTACAATTCATATTCGCGTTCAAGAATTTCAAAATACGGCTCGAATTTAAATAGTTTGCCCCTTTTTTGTTCAGTTTGTTCTACAAGAACGTTAATTTTAACAAATCTTTTTCCTGTTTTTTTATAAATTTACTACTCATGTCGTTAATATTTTACTGAAATAAAAAGTTAAAAGCACAGTTTTTATTTCAAAAAACAGCGCTTCTGTGAAATAAGAGTGTTGCTTTTGGTTTGTTATTTCACATTTTTTGCGTTTTGTGAAACAATAAGCGAAAGTATGTTAATTAATTCTTAAAATTTTTAGTTTTATGTATTTTTACAGTTGTACCGCAGTTGCGAAATAATTAACATTAAGTTGGTTAGGTGGGATTATTCGAAGAATTTATAATTGTCTCACAGCTGTGAGACAATTAGCATGAGTTGAGTAGCATAGTTTATTGCGAGTTTTATTAAGTTTTAGTGCGTTTATTTTATATTTTGTAATATTTGTATATTTTGCGGTTGGCCATAAATACTTTTAAGGCCAGGGCGTAAAATTTTGCTATCATTTTTTATTGCGTTTATGAGATCTTTCTTTCTCCACCAAATAAATTTATCTTTTTCAATTAAAGATACGGGTTTGGGCTTTTGTAATAATAATTTTTTGCGTTCTTTATTTAAAATTTTAATAAATTTTTCTCTATCATATTTGGTTGGGTTGTGCCCGACTTTGTCTTCTATATTTATTATAAAAGTATTTCCAACTCTCGTAGCATTTTTTATTTTGCTCAAGATATATTTGTTAGAAATAATATTCATTAATTCTTCTGAGCCTTCACGAGAGGCAACTTGATAAGTTTCCTCTCCAGGTAAGCCTTTGCCGCCAAAATCTGACCATGTCTTTTTAAATTTTCCAAGGCCTTCTCTGCCCATTAAAAAGAATACTTTAGTTTTTCCATTTGTTTTTTCAATAACATAAGGTAAGGTTCCGGCGCCTACAACTGGTCCAATATTTATTGAATTTAGAATTGTTGATAAAATAAAAGTAGAAGATACGAGTAAGCTTTTTATTATTGTAGATAGTTTTAGCATATTTTTCCCTTTATATTATTGTTTTTATATATTTATACGGTTGATAAAACATAAAAAATTTTAAGATAAAGAATCAATATTTATTTTAATTTTGTTAAATTTGTTATTATATTTTTAATCGTGATTTATTTTTTTATAATTTTTTTTTATATCGGGGTAGTTATGAATAACATGAAAAACTTAGAAAATTTCGATAAACAAGTTTTTGATATAATAAAAAAAGAAAGCAATAGGCAAGAGAGTGAAATTAATTTAATTGCATCAGAAAATTATGCCAGCAAGGCTGTTATGCAGGCTGTATCAAGTTGTTTCACAAATAAATATGCAGAGGGCAATGTAGGTAGAAGATATTACCCTGGCTGTAGATTTGCAGATGAGGTTGAGCAGGTTGCTATAGATAGATGCAAAGAGCTTTTTTGTAATACCAGTATTTCTAATACAAGTATTTCTAATACAAGTATTGGTGAAAATTTGTATGAAAATTTACATGTTAATGTGCAGCCGCACTCTGGATCACAAGCTAATATGGCAGTTTATTTTGCAGCGTTAAATCCTGGAGATACAATTATGGGCATGGGCTTGGCAGAAGGTGGACATTTGACTCATGGGCATAAAGTAAATTTTTCTGGTAAATTTTATAATTCTGTAAAATATATGGTTGATAAAGAAACTGAAGAAATAGATTATGATGTTTTGATGCAAATGGCGTGCGAGCATAAGCCAAAAATAATTGTCGCTGGAGCAAGTGCTTATTCAAGAACAATTGATTTTAAAAAATTTAGTGAAATTGCAAAATCTGTAGGCGCCTATTTGCTTTGTGATATTGCGCATATTGCAGGATTGGTTGCAGCAGGGTTGCACCCATCGCCAGTTGGAGTTGCAGATTTTGTAACTAGTACAACTCACAAAACTTTGCGTGGACCAAGAGGGGCTATTATTTTAACAAGCGCAGAGCGTGGGCCGGAAATTGACAGAGCAGTCATGCCTGGTATTCAAGGTGGGCCTTTGATGAATATTATTGCAGCAAAAGCTGTTGCGTTTAAAGAAGCGCTTTCACCAGAATTTAAAGAGTATCAAAAGCAGGTTGTAAAAAATGCCCAGTGTTTTGCAAAAGCGTTAGAAAATTTGGGATACAGGATTGTTTCTGGCGGTACAGATAATCACATGTTTATAGTCGACCTTCGGTCGACCAATGTTACAGGTTTTCAAGCAGAAGTTGCGCTTGAAAAAGCTGGAATAACTGTTAGCAGAAGTTGCATACCTTATGATACACAAAAGCCTTTTATAACCAGTGGTATAAGAATTGGCACTCCGGCGATTACTACTCGTGGCATGCGTGAAGAGCAAGTTGAAATTATTGCGAGTTTACTTGATGAAGCTATTTTTAATTGTGAAGATAGTGTTAAGCTTGAAAAAATTAAGGGAAAAGTTAAAGATATGTGTGAAAAGTTCCCAATTTAACCCTTCGATTAACTCCCAGCCTTCGCTAAAAGCTATGGCGGACACGGCAGGACGAACGGGAGTTTATAATGTATCTTTATTTCTTAAGTTGATGACATTGCCAACGGGGATATGGATCATGAAGATTTTATAAAATAGAGTTTACGTTAATATGAGAGAAACAAGTGCACCTAAGAAATACTTTTAAATCAAAATTAATAAAAAACTTTTTTATATATGCATTTGGTGCAATCTTGCTAAAGGGAATATCGGTAATAATTGCGCCGATAATAATGCGGATATTAAGTCCGGCAGATTATGGATTTTTAGCTTTAGTGACAAATTTTATAGATATAGTTTTTACTATTGCAGGTTTGGGTCTAAGGCAGTTATTAACGATAGAGTATTTTCATTATGATATTATCGATAGAAAAAAATTAGTTAACGATATAGTTTTTATTTATTCTGTATTAATGTTTCCAGTTTTTTTAATACTAATTTTGGGTCGAGATTTTATAAATAATTTTATTTTTTCGAGTCAAGCTTATTCTAGTCTAATAATTTTTTGCTTGTTAGTTGCGTTCTTAAAATTTTTCTCAGAGATTTTTTATCAAATTTTGCAGTATTCAGGGGAGTCTTTTAAACTCGTATCTATACAAATTGTTGCTGCATTAATTATATTTAGTTTAAATCTTAGCTTTTTATATTTTCTTGATTGGGGGGTATTTTCTGTTATTGCGGCCCAATTTGTAAGTGTAGCTTGTGTTATATTAGTTGCTATATTTTTTTATATTCGCGATTCTTATCACGTGAAATTGGATCTTTCTTGTAGTTTGTCAAAAAGTTGGTGGTATATAAAGCGGGGGTTTCCATTTGTGCCAAGAGTTTTGTTTGCATGGATTTTGGCTGTTGGTGATAGATGGGTTTTGGCCAAATATGGGACAATGACAGATGTTGGCATATATTCTGTGGCAGATATGTTTGGGCAATTATTTCAGGTTGTTTTTGTATTGCCATTTACGTATGCATATATCCCTTACATGATGGAAAAATTTGCAGATTCTATGAAAATAAGTACACAGGCTGGGGGCTTGGCTAGTGTAGGGTGCATGGAGTCTGAGCAAGAGGGCAAATGCAAAAATTTAGCAATAGACAGGAAAAATTTAATAATAATGGTTAGTGTTATGCTAGCTCTAATATTTTTGGTCTCTATTGGTTTGGTTATATTCAGGCCATTAATTTGTATAATTTTGCCTACACAATATTATGAAGCTTTAAATTATATTTGGGGCTTGCTTATAGGTTATATATTTTTATTCGGCACATATTTTGCATCTATATTTTTACAGTTTCAAAAGCGTGTATATTTTTTACTTTTCGCATTACTTGTCCCGGCAGTATTTAACGTATTTTTAAATATATTGCTTGTACCAAAATTTGGAATATCAGGGTGTGTTTTTGCTACAGTAATTTCTTATATTTTATATTTCTTAATAACTGTTGGTTATAATTTTTATGTTAAAAAGGGCTTGCGTTAGTACTTATGCTATTTTCTTATATAGTTACTTGCTTGTGAAATAAAAACTTTTCAACCCTTTAAAATATCCGCGCAAATAAGCCATATTTCTATAAATTAAGCCTTCAGAAAATAAACCTGTAATAGTCCAAATATAGGCAAATATTTTAAATTTATTTTTTGGATAAAAATTTTTAAAAAACAGATAGCTATAATTTTTGATGTACATTGCACGATTTTCTTCTACTCTGTCGCGAGCAAGTTCACTGTGAAAATGTTTTAGTTTTGCTTTTGGGTTATAAAATAATTTGTGTTCAAAAGATACTCTTGCTGAAAAATCACAATCTTCCATGTAGCAGTATCGCTTTAAGTTTTCATCAAATAGGTGCTTTTCAAATACGGGCTTACGATAAGCCATTAGACAGCCACCAAGAACTTGCACTGGTTTAAATTTATTTGTGCCATATGGATGTTGAGGCATGCCTGACAGTGTAAATTTTCCTGATGAGTATATTCGTTGCAACATAAATATTTTGCGCAATAATAAATTAAAAGATTTTTTATTTGCAGGTATATTTTCTATGTCTCCCATGCCGCCTGAATATTCCGGGTGCTCTATAAAAATTTTGTTCATTTCTTCTAAATAATTATTTTCCAAAACTACATCGTCATCAAAAAAATGCACAACTTCGCTAGTCGCAAATTTTATTCCAATATTTCTTTGATAAGTTAAGCCAGGCTTTGTGTGCTTATAAATTAAATTAGTTTGTGGAAATTTTGTTGCTGAAAAATTATTAATAAAGTCTGGAAAATTTAAAAGTTGCTTATCGCTGCTATCAACAATTATTATTTCATTAGGTAATTCTGTTTGTTTTTCTAGCGAATTAAGAGCTTGTATTATGTCTTTAGGTCTATTTCTTGTGCATATAATTATACTATTTGATATGTTCATTTTTTTCTCTCTTTTTAATCGAATATTTTTATTTTAAAGCTTCTTTTATTTTTTCTACAAAATCTGTTTGTGAATTTATGTCAAAAATTATTGAGCCTTCTGGCCTGGTACAAACATTGCTTGCAACAACAGGTTTTTTGAAAATAAATGCTTCAAAAATACTTATGGCCGTTCCGTCGCGCAAAGTTGGGCGTAAAAATATATCAATCTTTTCTATTAACGGCCACATTTCGTGTTGATCTAATAGAAAAAAAATATTATCTTGTAGGCCTAGTTTTTTTATTTGTTCTTTTAAGCTTTCAAAATATTTTTGATCACCGATATTTGCTAGTGCAATAATTAGTCCAATATTTTTGTAATCTTTTTTTAAATTATAAGTCGCATTTATAGATTTATCTAGTCCATAAAGATCTTTTTCTAAAGTAGATATTATGGATGCATTTACTAATAATATTGGTCTGTGATTATTTATAAATTTATAAATGGCTTGGGGGTAAGTTTTTAGAATTTCGTTTTTATTTGATATATTAGGCATTAAGAATGCAGAGTCTATTATATATTTTTTAAATTTAATATTGTTATTAAAATAACTATCATATGTAGTTTTCCATAAAAATACCACTAATTCTGTATTTTCTAAAGCTTTATTTATTTTGCATAAATCTTCTTTGTTTCTTTTATACATGTGGCGACAGTTATGTTCGACCAAAATAAAATTAAATTTAATAAATTTAAATAAATTTTTTATGCGAGAAAGAAATAAAATTTCAGTAAAACTATTTGGCAAATAAGAAGAGTGGTAATAAACAATATCTATTTTGTTATAAAATAAAAAACTAGCAGCATAAAATAGATATGGGATTAGTAGGTACCGGCGACCTCTAAATTCTGTTTTGAAGTGATAAACTTTATTGTTATTTTCTGTGAATTTTTTTGCAATTCTATCTATGTGAACAGAAACTCCACCTATAGGAGGTGGAGTAATGCCAAAAATTGCTATTCTTTTATTTTTTATATCTTTGTAATATTGTGCTTCATACATGATTACTTTTTCTCTATTCTTTTTTTACGCGAATTAAGATAAGATAACTTTTATTAAAATATCCCTTATCCGTTCACCCTCCTACGCCAAGGCTACGGAGGACGTGCCCTCCTACGCTAAGGCTACAGAGGACATGCCCTGCGCGACAATCAGTCGAAGCTTTTGCGTAGACTGGAGATTAATCGAAGGATTATTTTACTTACTTATTTTTATTATTTCCTGTGCTATATCTAGCTCTTAATCTAGAATGTTTTATTCGTAGTTTTACAATAGATGCTAACATTTTAGATCCAGCGCTTATCATATTAAATTTGCTACCGGTTTGATCATTCCAAGTTGTAGGAATTTCTCTTAATTTAAAACCACTTTTTTTACTCAAATAAATTATTTCTACGTCAAAAGCCCAGTCTTTCATTGTCATTTTTGGCAAAATTGCTTTTATAACATGAGCTTTGAATAATTTTGCACCGCATTGAAAGTCTCTAAAATTTATTCCCATTAAAATTCTCACTAATGGGTTATAAATTAATTCTCTGCCCCATTTTTTAATCCATGGACGTTGAGGTAGAAGTGTAGACCCAGCCATATATCGGCTGCAGAAAATAACGTCTGTATCACCAATTTTTTCTATTAGTTCATAAAAATATTCTGGACGAGTAGCCATATCTGCATCTACAAAACCTATAAAATCATAGCCATCTTGTAGGGCTTCTTTGAAGCCTTCCGTAACGGCTAAGCCTTTTCCAGCTTCTGTTAAATTCATTATTTTTATTGAAGAATATTGGTTTTGTAGCTCAGTTACAATATCTAAAGTTTTATCTTTGCAGCCATTTAGAACTACTAAAAAAGTTGTTCTAATGCCTTTTGTGTTTTCTAAATCTTTGAAATAACTACAATAAGTTTGCAGCGTTCTTCCGATTCTACTCTCTTCATTATAAGCTGGAATTATTATGCTGACTTTCATAGTTTATCCACATTTTTAGGGTTTATTATTTCTATTCTATAAATAATATTTTTAAATAACCCTCAAAAACAGGGATTATTTAAGTTTATATAGATTTAAGATTAAGTTTAGCGACTCTAAATAATAAGTCAAAACTTATAAAAGCATAAAAATTTACTATTTTTAGCTAAATTAAGTTATATTAACGCTAGAAAATAGGAAATAAGCTCAAAAGAGAAAGCGCACTGTATTTGTATTCAAAGCAGTGCGCTCTCTCTTATTGATCAAATAACAAATAATTTATATTAAATTACTTATTATTGAACATTTGGTTCTTCGCCTTCATCGTCAGGAGAGTTTAAATCTTCTTCGACGTCCTGAGCTAACATATTGTATGGTCTTGGCATTATTGGTTTTGGTTCTTCACCTGGTCTTGGTGCAAGATTTGCCTGTTCATCGTCCTGAGCTAACANNTTCACCTGGTCTTGGTGCAAGATTTGCCTGTTCATCGTCCTGAGCTAACATATTGTATGGTCTTGGCATTATTGGTTTTGGTTCTTCACCTGGTCTTGGCGCTGGCATTTGAGCTAACATATGATCTGGTTTTGGTGCTGGTTTTGGTACTTGCATTTGGGCTAACGTAGGCTCTTCTTGATTTGGCATTACTTTTGGTTCTTTGCCCATCATTGGTGCAGGCATTTTTGGCAAATTATTTGGTTGCATTGCTTTAGGCATAGCTTTTAAATTGGGTTTCTTTAACGGTTCAACTTCCCAAATGTCTATTTCTGTCTCTTTAACCATTACAGGTTTTCTTACGCCATTTATTTTTGGCTTAGCTATACCAACTTCTTTTTTAACTGTTACGAATTTTTTTCCAGCAGGTTTTTTTAGAGCTGGCTTTTTATCAGCTTTTTTAGCATCTTTTTTTACAGATTTCTTTTCTTCATGTTTTTTACCTGTATAACCATATCTTGGGAATACGATAAATTTCTTATTTAATCCCATCTTAGGTATAATAATTAAGACCTCTTTTTTATAGTTTTTATAGTGGTCTTTTTTAGCTTCTTTAGCTATTCCTGTATATAAATCACCAGTTTTTATATATTTTCTTAATATTTTATTGGCGATTTTACTTCTTCTTTCTACTTCATTTTTAATATCTTGGAATTTATCCATTTTCTTTTTTGCATAATCTACATATTTTTGTTCTAAATCAGCTCTGATTTTTAAAGCACGAACTAATTCTTGCGGAGTTATGCCGTATTTTTCTATAAAAGCATCTTTTAATGCAATTATTGACGCCGCCGGTTTTGCCATATCAATTTTTTCTACAGATATGCCAACTTTAGCGTATTCTTTTGCGGGATCTTCCATAGCAAAACCCTTTGCGCAAGACAATATAACTGTTGCGCATAATAATAAATTAATTTTTTTCATAATATTCTCCCGTTAATTTATTTGTTAAAAATAACTAAACATATTTTAAATAACCATATTTATTTGTGAATAATTCACTAATTTTAACACTCCTTTCGATATAATATGGTCGATATAATTTATAGGCTTATAAAAACACACAAAAACATTATAGTTTTTGCCTCTAATATAATCATACATGTTTTTTTTTATCAAAATCAATAGTTTTTCAAATAGAAACTATTTTTTGGGTCTTGTTGTTTTCTTGATATGTATTTGTGGAAGGGCGTTTTTCTGCATTTTCAAATATGGCTATTTTTAATAAAATATACGGTTTTTGTTGTTTTTTTTATAAGCTTTGCGATTCTATGAGAAATTCTTACTTGTTGAAAGCTTCTTTAATCAAAAGCGCCAAATTTCTTAAGTTTATGATACCATTTTCCTACATAAATTTTAACAAAAATACAAGTCCCTCGACCCCTCGATTAACTCCCAGCCTTCGCTAAAAGCTATGGCGGACACGGCGGGGCGAACGGGAGAAGTAAGTATTTTCAAGCTTGCGTTATTTAATAAAACAGTGTTATATTTTTTACCGGCAAATGATATGACATTGCCCCATAGGGGCTCTTAAGAAAAACAGGAAAAATTTTGTTGTCATTTTATGTTTATATATTGCGATGCAGAGACTTATCTTACTACACAGGTCATACGGATAATATTGAAGCTAGGATTGGTCAACATGAGCAAGGGTCATTATTTAATAAAACAGTGTTATATTTTTTATCAGCAAATGGTATTATACATTTTTTTTATCTTCTACTATTTCGCCGTCAATTAGCCTAACGATTCTATTTGTTTCTTCTGCAACATGTTGATCATGAGTAATTATTATTATTGTGACATCTTTTTCTTTATTCAAGTTTTTAAACATTTGTAAGATTTTCTCACCTGTTACAGAGTCTAAGTTTCCAGTTGGCTCGTCAGCAAGTATAATTGATGGATTATTTATAAGTGATCTTGCGATAGCAACACGTTGTTGCTCGCCGCCAGAAAGTTCTGTTGGGTAGTGCCCGGTTCTTTTATCAAGTTCCATAAATTTAAGAAGATCTAGAGCAAGCTTTTCGGCTTCTTCTTCTGATTTGCCGGCATAAAGTGCTGGTAATGCAACATTTTCTAAAGCAGTCATGTCTGGTAATAAATTGAATTTTTGAAAAACAAATCCAATTTTCTTATTTCTTATGGCTGCTAGTTGGTCAGGTTCCATGTGCGAAACATTTATGTTATCAATAAAATACTGGCCAGAAGTTGGGGCGTCAAGACAACCCAAGATGTTCATAAATGTTGTTTTTCCAGAGCCAGATTTTCCAATTATAGCTAAAAGTTCCTTTTCCTCTACAGTTAAATTTACGCCTTTTAATGCATGTAAAGTTTCTCTGCCCATTAAAAAAGTTTTTACGATATTTTCTGCTTTTATTATTGCCATTTTAATTTCTCTCTAGTAATGCGTCTACCGGATTCATATTGGAGGCCTGTCTTGCTGGGTAATAACCAAAGAATATACCTATAAGTACAGTGACAATTAAAGATATTAGCATTGGAATAAATTCTATAACTACATTAAATTTAGCGGCGTGACTTATTAATATTTGGCCTGTAATTCCAAGCGCGACACCTATGATCCCTCCAAACATACATAGGGTTACAGATTCTATCAAAAATTGGCTTCTTATAGAGCCTTGAGTAGCGCCAATTGCCATTCTAATTCCAATTTCTCTAGTGCGCTCTTTTACCGAAACTAACATGATATTCATGACGCCGATACTTCCAACGAGCAAAGATACGGCTGCTGCAATTAGTCCAAACATTTTGATAATGCCAGCAGAATCTCGAGCCACTTGCTCTATGGCTTTTTGATCAATAATAGTGAATGGATCTTCATCTGCAGGTTTTGTGTTATATGCAAATCTTAAAATGTTTTTTATTTTTCTTAGTAAAATTTCTGTATCAACGCCGTCATAAGGTCTTAAGCCTATCATTGCTATTTCTTCTTCAGATTCATCAGTGCCTCTGCATAATTTTTTTGCTGTAGTAAAAGGTAGGTAACCTTGGTCATTTTGGTCCCTTGGTCCCATATAATGAGGTTTTTTATCAAGTACGCCGATTACTGTTACCGGTTGCTTATTGATAGTAATTGTTTTTCCTATAGGGTCTTCGGTGTTAAAAAGTTTTGCAGCAAGTCCGCTTCCTAAGACTATGACATTACTTTTTTGCTTAACATGGTAATCTGTAAAAAAACTTCCAAGATCAATTTCATTTTTATTTATTATTAACATGTTTGCATTGCAACCAACTATTGTTTCTTGAGCGGTCTTTTTTTTGTAGTCTAACTGTTGAATGCTCATTTGCATTGGTGTGATTTCAGAAACTTCTGGGCAGTTTACTTTTATTCGTTCGGCGTCTTTTTTGGATATTGTAACTTTTTGTGCAACACCAGATCTAAAAGCGCCTTTTTTCATAAATTCTGCAGGCATTACGTATATAGTTCCCTCGCCAATACCCATAACTGCATTGGAGATTGCTTCTTCTGCACCTCTGCCAATAGAAAATGTTATTATTATACTCGATATACCTATCACAATACCTAGCATTGTAAGTATTGATCTTACTTTATGTTTTCTTAGTACTCGTAAAGATGTTAATATCAAAATTTTTAAATTCATATTTTACCTGTTTTTTTAACTAGTTTTTTGTTGTTAATTAATTAATATTTACTTGATTTTTTAACGTAAAATTTACTTAATTTCTATTGTCCGTTCGCCCTGCCGTGTCCGCCATAGCTTTTAGCGAAGGCTGGGAGTTAAGCGAAGGGTCCAGAGACTTGTAGAAACCATTTAAAAATTTTTATTTTTATTTAAGCAAGCGTAATTTTTAAATAAAAGCCCTAGATCCTTCGCTTAACTCAGGACGAACGGGAAAAACAAAAATTTTCAAAGATTTTATTTCATGGGTGATGCCTGCCATAGCTTTTAGCGAAGGCTGGGAGTTAATCGAAGGGTCAAAATAATTATTCAAAAACCCGTTCGCCCTGAGTTAATCGAAGGGTCAAAATAATTATTCAAAATTACTTACTCATTCCGCCGCCAAACATTCTCTTAAACATCAACTTCATGGCATCAGATTCTTCAACGTCAATAAGAACTTCTTCGTTCTCATTGACGCCAGAAACAATTTCAAAATTTATTTTATCTGTTATTCCAACTTCTACAGCTTTTTCAATAAATGCATTATTTTCTACGACCCAAATTGTTTTTACGCCATTATCTTTGCTTGTTACTGCTTTTTTAAATGTATCTAATTTGTCTTGAGAAATAGGTTCAAATTTATATTTTTTATCTTGAGCTACAAATTTTATAAATTCTGGGTTTATAGAGAAAATATATCCAGGGACAGCAAAAATATTTTTTTTGCTTGCAACAACAATGCTTGCGTGAACGGTCATGCTAGGTCTTAATAATAAATCATTATTATCTATATAAACATAAGATTTATAAGTTACAGTACCCTTAGATATTGTTGCGCCATTACTTATCTCGTCAATTAACCCTTCAAATGTTTTGTTTGGGTATGTATCAAAAGTTAATATTGCATTATATCCAACTTTTATATCACCAATACTTGTTTCGTCAATTTCAAGTTCAACTTTCATTTTTGTTAAATCTTGAGCAATAGTATACAAAACTGTTGGTTGAAAGAAGCTGGAAATAGCCTCGCCGACAGAGACACCTTTTTTTACAATAACGCCGTTAATTGGTGATAATATTTTTGTGTTATTATAATCTATAGACGCTTTTTCATAGTTCGCTTGAGCTTCTTTTAGTGTTCCATAAGCTTGGTCATGTTGGCTTTGAGCCTGGTCAAGATCGTTTTGTGATATATGGCCTTTTGAATACATTGTTTTTTGTCTGTCTAAAAATACTTTGGCATATTTTAGTGCTGCTTGAGATCTTTTGACAGCGCCTTCTACGGCTTTAACATCGGTATTGCCTTTTCCATTGTCTAGTAGTGCGATTATTTGGCCTTTTTGAACATTTTGATTTTCTTCTACATATAATTCTTTTACGACGCCGTTTATTAGTGAACCAACTTTAATTGTATTTTCTGCTTCGATTGCGCCGGTTGCATTAATTGTGTATATAATGTCAGTTCGTGTAAATTTTTTAGTTTTATATAATTGTTTTTTGTCAGCGGTTTTTACTTTGTAAGTATAGTAGCCAATAGAAGCTATAGAAACTGAACCAACTGCCAGCCATAATATTTTTTTTAAGTTCATATTTTTACCTTATTTTTTATATATTTTAATTGCTAATCTCTTGTGGATATCCACACAAAAATAAAAGTTTTTGATTGTTTCTTTTTAAATCTATTTTAAGTGCGGTTAGTTCAAAATCTGCCTGATTAAATGCCAATTGAGCCTGTTTATACTGATATAGCGGAGTAAGACCAACATCATATTGAGTTTTTATATTATCAAGTTCTATTTTTGCAGCTTCCATTTTTTGTGTAGCTGGCTTTAGAGTTTCTATTTGTGTTTCAATTTCACTGCGCAGCGCCTGAATATCTTTTAAAATATTTAGCTCAATATCTCTTTTTTTCAAAATATAACTTGTTGATAAATCATCGTATTGTTTTGAGGTATTAAAGCTTGAGAACCCGTCAAAATTCCATGTTGCATTTAGTCCAACATGCCAAATTAAAGGTGTATTATCAAATGGTATAGTATCTATTGCCGCAGGAGGGCACTGTACCATTTTTGCTTTTTGAACATGTGTTGTTAGGTAAATTTCAGGTACATATCTGTATTTATAATATTTTGTCGAATAATTTGCTTGTGTTATTTGGTGATTTTTTTCTTTCAAATCCGGTCTGTTTTCCATCGCATATTTAAAATATTCTTCTTGAGGTAGCAACTTAATATTTTCTAAATTTTTTGTATCTAAAGATATAAAATTTGGATCAACCTGCATGTTGGTATTTCTTTCAAGAAGCTTTGTTGCGATATCAACGTTGCTAGGATAATTTATTACAGAATTTTGATCTTTTGAAAATGTAGCTTGAGAGTTTGCCCATTGTGCTTTGTTTAAAAATCCTGTTTTTTCTCTTGTTTTATATTGGTCAAATGTTAATTTACTAGAATCATCTAATATTTCAATTAATTCTTTTCTTAAAAGTTCCTTTTTTAGAGTTAAAAAATCTACTTCGGCGCCAAATCTTATAGAATTTTTAAGAGTTTCTTTTTGTGCTATTGATATTTGTGTATCTTCTTTGGCCATTTGGTATTTAATTTTTGGGCCACCAAGACTAAATATTAGTTGGTTTATATCCAAAGTGATGCTTTCTCTTGGATATTGGCTGATTCCACTGAGTTCTTCTACAGAAGATTTACCTGAGTCGGCAACTATAGTGATTTGAGGCAAAAATGCGCCAAGAGCGGCGCGTTCTGCATGCCAATTAGCTTCGATCAAATATTCAAAACTTTCTAGATCTTGTCTGTTGCGTATTGCTATTTTTGAAATTTCATCAATATTAATTGGCTTAAAAATAGAATAATTTTGAAGATTTATATTTTGTTGAATAACTCTTGAATGTTTTCTGTGTTCTGCATATGACAAAGTACTTGTAAGTGTAACTATAGATAAAAATATATACTTCGCAGATTTGTGCGTAAAAAAATTATTTTTGAACATATTTTTTCTTTCGAATTTTATATAATGTTCTTATTTATAGCACCTTTTTTCGATTTGGCCAAGTTTTTTATAAATAAAAGGCGCTTTCTGGCCAAATTATTTATTTTTTAAATTTAAAATTTTTGTTTAGTGTGTTATAAAATTGTCGATAACTATGTTTAAAAATTAATTCTTTTGGGAGCAGTTAAGATGATTTTTTTTCGAAAAATAAAACTATTTATTTTTGTGTGTGTGCTAGGATTATTTTTTTGTGGTTCAAGGATTTTATCCAAAGGCATAGTGTACATTTACACAGTTGACTGTAATTTAGAATGGGCAAGTACGCAGCAATCAAAAGGACATTATATACACGAAATTAGGGATGGGTTAAAGCGTCTTGGATATGCTCCTATATTTACTCGCACTTTGGATGGATTAGGAGATTTTGACAAGTTGGTTTTGCTTAGTGTTGTTGGCCCTTGGGCAATTAATTCTATTAAAAAGTATCCAAAAGAAAAAGTAATTGCCTTTTTATGGGAGCCGCCGGTATTTGCTCCAGATAATTATGAAGAGAATTTTTTTAATTTATTTTCAAAAGTTTATACATGGGATGATAGTCTAGTAGATAATGTTAAATTTTTTCATTATTATTATCCAGACTGTTTTTTTATGATTGATAAAATAGTTCCATTTAATGAAAAAAAATTATGTGTAATGATGAATGCTAATAAAGATTCAAGTCATAAATATTCTCTTTATGGGGAGAGAAGAAAAGTGATTCAGTTTTTTGAATATAACCACAGTCAAGATTTTGACTTGTATGGATCATGGTGGACAGGGCTTAAGAATTATAGAGGCTATGTAAACTCTAAAGTTGATTGTATGAAAAATTATCGCTTTTGTTATGCGTATGAAAATATGTGTAACGTGAAGGGTTATGTAACAGAGAAGATTTTTAATGCTTTTACGGCAGGTTGCGTACCAATTTATTGGGGTGCAGATAATATTACAGATTATATTCCAAAAAATTGTTTTATCGATAGACGGGATTTTACATCAGATGAGCAGCTTTATCAGTTTTTAAAGAATATGACAGAGGGCGAGTATCAAGTTTATATAAATGATATTAAGTGTTTTTTGAATAGCGATCTTGCTCTTGTTTTTTCACATGAGCATTTTGTGGATATTTTTCTTAATGGGATTGAGCCTGGTTATGATAAAACTATTGCATTAACAGTGCAATATCGAAATGTTCTTGAGCGTTTATATAAATACTTAGGCAAATCTTTTTAGTATTTTTATATTTTACGTGTTATAAAGTTGTAGATAATTTTGTTTAAACTTTAATTTTTTTTGGGAGTAGGATATGAGAATTTATAAAATTTTAGTTATAGTTGGTGTTTTTTGTGCATCTTCTTTTATAAATAGTAGTGTTTCAGATAGGTTGAAAGATATTAACGTTGTTGATTATTCTTTAGGAATGGATAGGGTTGGGCTTAATAATAATTATATTAATGTTAATGGCGAGTTAAATATAATAAAAAAAATAATTAAACCAGGTGATGTGGTTTTTGATGTTGGAGCAAATGTTGGCGAGTGGAGTACTCATGTTTTTTCTAATGTAGATTCTATTTTAATACATTCTTTTGAGCCTATAAAATTTGTGTACGACAAATTAAAAAATAATTTAATGAATAAAAATGTTGTTACTCATAATATGGCATTATCAAATAATACAGGATCAAAAATATTTTATTATTATCCTGTGAATTCTGAGCTAAGTGGATTTTATGATAGGGATATTCTTAGAGAAAAATTTAATATAAGAGCTGAAAAAATTTTGGTTGATGTTTCTACCATAGACTTATTTTGTAACGAGAATGAAATTTCTCATATAGATTTTCTTAAAATAGATACCGAAGGTGAAGAGCTTAATGTTCTACTAGGAGCTAAAAGTTTTTTAGAGCAAAAAAGAATTTCTATAGTTCAATTTGAATATGGTGGAACTTATCTTGATTCTAAAATTAAATTAAAACAGGTATTTGATCTTTTTATGGGATTTAATTATTTAATTTTTAAGATAATACCTAACGGGCTTATGCGCATAACACAATGGGAAGATGAATTAGAAAATTATGCATACGCCAATTATTTAGCTGTTGTAGAAAGTAAATAGGTTATAAAATTTTTGGAGTAATTTAATGAAGAAAAGTATTACATTTTTAATGTTTTGTGTTTTGATTAATGCAAAATTAGGCTGCGAAGTTAAAAATGCGCAATTTATAAATAAGGGTGATGATTCGCTATTAAGGTTAAATGAATTTGGATTAGTAAGTATTGATAAACCTTTAAGATTGCATCTCGGGTGTGGTGAAAATTATTTTGATGGGTATGTTAATATTGATTTTCCATCATCGGAGCATACTTTTCAGCAAAAAACTATAGCAAATGTTTATGCAGATATAACAATCCTTAATTTTCCAGAAAATAGCGTAAATGAAGTAAGATCGCACCATGTTTTTGAGCATTTTGAAAGACCTATTTCAATGGCACTACTTTGTAATTGGAGTAAGTGGCTAAAAGTTGGTGGTTGTTTGGTTATTGAGACGCCGGATTTTGAAGAAAGTGTTAAACTATTTTGCAATCCAAATTTGCCTTATGAGGCTAAACAAATGATTTTAAGGCATGTATTTGGATCTCATGAGGCTCGTTGGGCGGTTCACTGCGATGGTTGGTATCAAGAGAAATTTGCTTCTATACTCGGTAAATTAGGTTTTTCAGGAATAAGGTTTCAAAAGGGTGGTGGTCTTATAAAAAATATATTAGTTATCGCATATAAAGATAAAAATTTTGACTTGTCGCAATTGAGTGAGATAGCAAAAAAAATATTGCAAGAAAGCTTGGTTGATCCAATAGAAGTGCAATTGCATAATGTTTGGTGTTCTGATTTTGATAAATATTTTTATATGTAGGTAAGATCTTAAAACCGAAATTATAATCATGAGTTTAAAAAAAGAGTGTGTGAAATTTTCGTCTAGGGGTCTGTCAATAATTTTGTGTAAACGGATTTCGTAGGTGTTAAAACTTTACTATAAATACATAGAAATCCTTTCCTCAAACATGATGGCTAAAACT
>LBOA01000032.1 GCA_000989195.1 candidate division TM6 bacterium GW2011_GWF2_30_66 | reverse complement strand
CGGCCCCCGCCGGCCGCGGAGGCGTTTTTTTAATAAACTATTTGTTTTTTGCTTAGTTTACTACATTTTCCCATTTACACAAAATATTATACAGTCTCGTAGCTGGAGATTTAAATAGTTTTTTTAATTATTATTACTTTTTATTACTGAACAAATCGTATGCTCCTGTAGCTTTAATTTTTACCATTAGATCATTTATTTCTTTAACCGGCACTTGTAAATCTGTAAGTATATATTTTATTGCTTGTTCAAGATTATTTAATGCTGTTTCAATATTATTTATTGATCTGTTTATTTTTGGAGAGACTCCTGACGCTTCTCCAATAAGTTTTATTAGCTTTATGTCTTCAAGTGCACGCATTTTTTCTAGCATATTATTTATGTACTGTTTTATTGATGGAGTTTGTTCATTTACCAATTTGATTATTGTTTCTACGTTTTTTGTGGCCTTAACACCCTGACCTATTTTCTTTGACATGTCATTAATTTCTTTTTTTATATTATTTGTTAAATCAAGAATATCTTTTGTCATATCTGCTGTAAGGGGTATTGTAGATGATACTTTTATTGATAATAAATTGCTAGAAGATGCTGATATGATAATAGTTAAAATAATTAGTATTTTTTTGTTTATTAAATTTTTATTCATTTTTTTCTCCTTATAATTTTTCAAGTATATTTTTTAGTTTCTAAACCATTGAGTATTTTTTAAGCTATTTTCAATATTTGTTAATATTTTTATGACCATATCTGTATATTCGCCAATTGATTTGTTATTTTTGTTTTTATTAATTATCGTTCCGGAATATGATTTAAATTGTTGACCAGAAGCTTTTGTTAGAGTTTGAATTGTGTCTGAAGTTGCTATTAAAGCATTTTTTGTTTTTTTGTCAAAAACACCGGGCATATTTTTTCCTGCTATGCTTAATAGATCAGTTATTGGATCGACAATGCCATTTGCGGTTATACTTAATAATCTAGATACTTGATTCATTAATGGATAAATTCCCATTGAGATGAAGTCTCTAATATTTCTACCTTTTTGTTTGCCGTCTTGACCTTCTAATATGTTTTTTAAAAGTCTAATTTTTTCACTAATTAATTTTTTGGACCCAATTTTTGAGGCTTCATTTTTAATTGCTTCTGATTCCTTTACCAATTCTTCGGATACTATTTCTAGATTGTTAATTATTTTAGATATATCTATTGCGGCTTTGATAACTTTTTCAGGAAGATCGATAGCTCCTTTTATTTTTTCTACAGAAGTTTTTTTGCTTTCTGTATCAGCTTTATAGCTCTCGACACCTTTTAAATTAGTTATGCCAGCCTTTTTTTGACTGTGTACTTTTTTGCTAGTTCCAAGAAGTCCACCACCACTGGATTCGGTCATAGTAAAAATTCCATCTTTTTCGATTTCAATAATATCGGGGGATGTAAATTTTCCTGTTACATAAAGATTTATTCCATCAATTGTCCAGTAAACCCCTCTGCTGCCAGTGCCTGTTGTAGCTATAAATTTTGTACTTTTACCTGTGGGGGGGATACTTACCCATTCGTTTGGCGCCATTTTGTCTATTTTTACAAGTATATCTTGTCCAGAGTTATTTTTAATATTAATGCCTTTTGCGGCAAATATTTTTCCTGATGTTATAAATAAAAATGTTGTTAAGATTAATAAGTTTATATTTTTTTTCATTACGCCCTCCCTTTAGATTTAAATTTTGTAAAACAATAATTATAATTTTGTAAAATATATTACGATATATCCTACAATTCAAAAATAACACATTTTGAGATTAAAAAGCAATAGCACATTGAAAAATATTCTTATTTGCAAAGAAGTGTTCTTGTTTGAGAAGATTTATGTGATAAGGCGGGTTTTAGTAGAGCATATTTTAATGTTGTACAATTTATAGTAAATGCTTTATAATTAAGGCTTATAATAATTAAAACAAGAATAATTCAAGAATAATTAAAGGTATAGGCAAATCTGTGAAAAATAGTAAAATAAATCTTTTTGATATCACATATTCTGAGATGGAAAAAATAATAAAAGAGATAAGTCTGCCGGTTTTCAGGGCGCAGCAATTGGGTAATTGGTTGTATAAAAATTTAGTATTTAGTTTGGACCAAATGTCCAATTTTTCGCAAGAATTAAAAGATACTATAGATAAGAATTTTTATTTTTATGTTCCACAAATAGAGCATGTGGCTCATAGCGAGTCTGATAATTCCTACAAATTTTTGTTAAAAACTAGTGATGATAGATTGATTGAGTCTATTTTAATGATAGAGCCGGGTCGTACAACAGTATGTGTTTCTTGTATGATTGGCTGTCCAATGGGTTGTAAATTTTGTGCTACAGGTACAGAAGTGGGATTTGTGCGAAAGTTAACTACAGCAGAAATTATAGGGCAAGTTTTGATGATATTGCGTTATGCAAAGGAAAATGATATAGCGCAACGTATAACAAATGTAGTTTTTATGGGGATGGGCGAGCCTTTTGCAAATCTAGATGCTGTCCAGAACGCAATTTATATATTATTAGACCCTAAGTTATTTGGAATTTCTCCAGCAAAAATATCGGTTTCAACAGCATGTCCAGGAAATAATATTGCTGAGTTTATAAATAAAACAAGTGTTAGATTGGCTGTTTCATTACACTTTCCAACAAATGATCTTCGTAGCGAGTACATGCCGATTAATAAAAAGTTTAATATTGAAGAAATTATAAAAGAGTTGAAAAAAGTTAAGCTCAAAAAGAGGGACTATATTTTAATAGAATATATAATGCTTGGTGGGATAAATGACACGCCATTACATGCAAAACAGCTTCTTGGTATTGTTGGAAACTTAAAGGTTAAGATTAACTTAATACCGTATAATCCAACTGAGGGATTTGCAGCAAAAGCATCAACCCAAAAAGCGATTAATGATTTTGTACAGTATTTGCAGAGTAAAAATATTTTTGTTTCTGTTCGTAAAAGTCGTGGAATTGATATTGATGGCGGTTGTGGCCAGTTTGCGCTCAAGAAAAGTTAGTAGTTTTGGGCTTTAATAGTTAGATATGCTGGCGATCCTTCGATATGCCTACAAGGTCGGTTACTCAGAACGAGCGGGGACGGGAATTTCTGTTTGTACATTTTTATATGTTGCAAAAGTTTGATATAAATAGGCCTCACTCGCTTTACAAAATATGTTTTTTAAGCGATAATAATATATATTTAAGTAAATAATTTATAATTTTAGTTATTAGTACTATTTAGGAGTTAATGTGAAAAGAGATATCCATCCACAAGTGAACGAAGTAACAGCACACTGTACATGTGGCGCTACATTTAATATGCGTTCAACATGCGATGAAATTAAAACAACATTGTGTTCAAAATGTCATCCATATTATACAGGCGAACAAAAGTTTGTTGATACAATGGGTAGAATAGAACGCTTCGAACAAAAATATAATAAAAATAAAAAGAAGTAAGCTTTTTATTTTTTATCGATAAATTAAAATTTAAGGCGCGCACTGTAAAATATAAGTGAGCGCCTTAAATGTATAAAAAGTGTATAAAATTTTAAAAATTTAAATATAAGTTGTAGTATGTTTGAGCAAATAGAAGAATTAAGAAATAGGCATAAAGAGCTATCGCTCGCGCTTTCAAATCCTGGTCTAGACAATTCCAAGATAAGTGTTTTGCAGAAAGAATTATCTCAAATTTCTGCTATTTTACGTAGCTGGGATGCGGTTAAAGATTCTGAAGATCAGATTGAGCAAGCAAAAGCTCAGTTGGCGGATAACAAAGATCCGGAAATGGCCGAGCTTTATCAAGAAGAGATAACTGAGCTTGAGCAGAAAGCTGAAAATGCAAAGCATGATCTAGATATGATATTGTTCCCCCCGGATGAGCTTGATAATAGGTCGGTTTATATGGAAATTAGAGCCGGAACAGGTGGTAAAGAAGCTGCCTTATTTGCTTCTGATTTGCTTAGAATGTATACGAATTATGCTTTAAGTCGTGGCTGGCAAGCTGAAATAGATAGTTTTAGCACAACAGATTTGGGTGGTTATAAAGAAGTTATTTTACATATAAATGGAAAAGATGCTTACGGTTGTTTAAAAAGGGAATCTGGCGTGCATAGGGTGCAGCGGGTACCGGCAACTGAGGGTCAAGGTAGGATTCATACATCAACTGCAACAGTGGCGGTTTTGCCTGAAGCAAAAGAGGTTGATGTTGAAATAAAAGCAGAAGATTTGCGTATAGATGTTTATAGAGCTTCTGGCGCTGGTGGACAACACGTTAATACAACAGATTCTGCGGTCAGAATAACGCACATCCCAACGGGGGTTGTAGCGACTTGTCAAGATGAACGTTCTCAGCATAAAAATAAAGCAAAAGCTTTAAAGCACTTAAAATCAAGAATTTTGATGGCTCGTATAGAAAAACAGGATCAAGAGAGACGCAAAATGAGAAAAGATCAGGTTGGTGGTGCTGAACGGGCTGAAAAAGTAAGAACTTATAATTATCCTCAAAATAGAGTTACAGATCATCAAGTTAACCTAACGCTTAATAAACTGGACATGATTGTTGAGGGCAAACTAGATGAAATAGTTGATGCTTTGCGCAATGATGAGCGTAGAGAGCGAAGAGGTCAATCTATTTTGGATGTTATTAAAGCATCTTAATTTAAGCTTTATTTTTTCTATATTAATAATAATTATTTGTTTTTTTTAAGGGATAATTTTTTGGGAAGATTTTTTATAGCTTTATTAAAGCATTTTGATTGACTGTTTTCTTGTGAATTATCTTTTATAGATTTCATGTATTCTACAGTATAAACATGTTTTTTGCGCTGTGATTCTTTTTTATTAGAGTTATTCATGCATGATATGTTTTTGGTGCCTATTATAGTTGTAGTTGCTAATATTATTAGTAATAATTTTTTCATTATTTCCCTTTTTTTTAATTGTATAAAATAGCAATTTGTTTTGCGCTGCGAAAGCGAAATTAAACTTTGGCTAATTATTATTTTTGACCGTATTTTAAAGATTTTTAAGGATAAAATTTAAATCATTTTCTTGTTCCTTTTTTTGATTTCTGAGTGTTATATAATCAGCGTAATATTTCCAGTCATCAGATTTATAGAATTTTCTCAAGCTTTCAACAGAAGATGAGTATACAAATGGTCTGCCGTTTATTCCCTTTGCTTCTAATAAGCTTTTTAGAGAAAATAATTCTTTTATTGCCTTATGCCTAGCGATAAGATTAAATGTTGTTTCAGATATTGTAATTTTTCTTCTTTTTGATCTTTTAGAATGGTCTTCATATCTTTGTGCATTATTTACTGTTTTTGAAACTACAGCTATAGGAATTATGTCGTTTAGTTTATAAAAGAAGCTTAATCCTGTTTCAATTCCTAGGTGAAAATTTTTTGGATAATATTCTTGTTCTTTTGATTCTAAAAAATTTGACATCTCGTCTATAAATTCTATTGAACATAATAAGGCATTTATAAATGATTCTTCCAGACCATACTCTGATATTTTTTTAGGAAATATTACTACAAAAGAATCGCCTGCTGTAGATGTAAGAGTTGCGTTCCATTTTTTAAATATTTTTTCTGCAATGTTTGAAAATTCTGACATAAATATTGAAGGGAGTTCTTCTTTTGGGCAGTTATTACAAAAGAATGTGAAATTTCTAATATCACAATAAAGAATGGAGCTGTTTATTTCTAAGATTTTTCTATTTTTATTGTTTTCGCATTTTATTTCTATTATTCTAAAGTCTAGCCCTTTTTTTTTGCGAATTTTTTTAAAGCTATTTGCATGTTTTAGCTCAGGTATTTCTTTTTTATTTTCTATATATATAATGGGCTCTTGGTGTTTTTTTTTAATATCTGGAAGATTTTTTATTTCTATATTGCTGAGTAAATTTTCGAAACTGTCAGTGTGTTTTAGAGTGTTTTTATTTTTATTTTCGTATGTATTTATTAAGTTGGCACTCGTTTTTATTGTATTAAGTTTTGGTAGAATAAAGTTTTGAATTTTATCTGTGTTGTGTATTGAAATTTCATGAAAATTTTTTGATTTTTCGTTGTTTGTTTCGAATATTTTAAATTCTTTTGTTAGATCCTCGTTAGAAATTTCTGTTTCATGATCGGATTCTTCATGATCTGATTCTTCATGATTTATCACGTTTAGCATGTTTTGGTTATGTATTATAACTGAATGCTTTTTTCTCTTCTTTTTTTTTATTGTTTTTGGGAATATTTGTTTTTTTGAATTAGAATTTTGTTCTCTTAGTTTTATAGACATTTCAATAAATGATTTAGGGATCATATTGTAAGTATTGCATGGTATTATTAATAAAAATAAAATCGATAATATAAATGTAGATTTATTGTAGATTTTATTTTTCGGCATTATTTATTCTCTTATTTTATTTATTTTCTTAGCCTAGGTTTAATAATTTCAAAATTATTTTTACGAGGCGCTATTGCAGTTTTTTTATGTGTCTTATTGGTTATTATTGCAGGGGTAGAATATAGATCTTTTGAACGTGTTTGTGAGCCTTGTTCTTTTGGTGTGTTTGTGTCTGTTTGTATCTCTTTTTCTAATGTTACTATGCTTATTAGTGTTTGCACTTGCTTGTTTCTAAAAATTTTTTTTTGTTTTTCTTTCTCTAAATAGTTGCGCATAAATGGATAGTTATTACTTATTTTTGTATTGACTTCTCTTGTCATACAATATATTTTTTGTGTTATTATGAATGCTATTATAGCTAAAAAATTCAATAAAAATTTTTTCATGATTTTCCTGTTATTTTAATAAAATATAATATTTAAATGTTATTATATATAATAATATAATTTTTAATTATATTTCTATAATTTTTTATATAATTGTATAAAATAGCAATTTGTTTTGCGCTGCGCAAGCGAAATTAAACTTTGGCTAATTATTATTTTTTTTTAGTTTATACTTTTATTTGTGGTTAGTTTTTTTAGTTTAATTTAAATTTTTTATTAATATTTTTTACGCTTATTTTTGGCATTATTAGCTTAATTGACGGCGTGATATATCGAAAGGTTTGTATGATTTTTAACAGTGTATTGGACTATTTTTTGGAGCATAACCGGTATTTAAATATATTGGGTATTTTGTTTATTTTATTTGTAGCGTGGATTTTTTCTAGAAAAAGATCACATATTAATTTTAGATTGGTTTTAAGTGCTTTATTTTTGCAGTTTGTTGTAGGAATATTGGTTTTGAAAACTAGTGCCGGGCTTTATATAATGAATAAAATGGCAGTTGGTGTTGAAAAAGTTTATGAGTGCGCCAATGAAGGATTGAAATTTGTTTTTGGAAAACTGGTTGATGATTCTATGCCTTGGGGCGCTATTTTTGCTGTAAAAATATTACCTGTGATTATATTTTTTGGAGCATTAATGGCGTTGCTTTATCACTTTAGAATAATTCAGTTTTTTGTGTTGGCTTTAAGTTATATAATTAGACCAATTTTGGGAACCTCTGGTGCAGAGACCTTATGTGCAATAACAAATAGTTTTTTGGGCCAAACTGAAGCGCCGTTATTAATTAAAAATTATTTGCATGATATGACTAAATCTGAGTTTATGCTTGTTATGATAAGTGGTATGGCTACGATTAGTGGTGCAATATTGGTTGTTTTTAGTCAGATGGGAGTGCCAATTCAACATTTGCTTTCTGCAAGTGCGATGGCAATTCCTGGGGCGATTTTGATTTCAAAGATATTGCTTCCAGAGACGGAGAAGCCAAAGACATTAGAAGGCGCAAATATAAAATTGGAAAAAGATTCACACAATATGTTTGATGCTATTTTTGTAGGCACGTCAGATGGTCTACAATTGGCTTTAAATGTAGGCGCAATGTTAATTGTATTTTTAGCATTAATGGCTATGTTAAATTCTGTTATGGGTGTAGTATCACTTCAAGTTTATAGCTTATTAGGCCTTGATTGGCCAGAATTGAGCATGAATTTAATATTTTCTTATCTTTTTGCGCCATTTTCATACTTATTAGGTTTTGTTGGTCAAGAGGCTATGAAGGTTGGTGGATTGCTTGGAACAAAGGTTGTTGTTAATGAGCTTCTTGCTTACAAAAGTTTGGTGGCAGAACAACTTTCTCCAAGAACTACTTCTATTGTAACTTACGCTCTTTGTGGATTTTCTAATTTTTCTTGTATAGGAATACAAATTGGTGGTATTGGTGGGCTTGTTCCTGGTAAAAAATTATGGCTTACACAGCTTGGTTTATATGCCGTGCTTGGCGGCACTTTGTCTAATTTGATGTCTGCCATGATTGCAAGTTTATTGATATAAAATAATTTTCAAAATATTTTATATTGTAGGTTTTATAAGTAAATTTTCTAATTTTAAGGCTTATGTGTTAAGATATTAGTTATATTTTAATATATAAACCTTAAAATTTTATAATTAAAAAGTGTTTTTAAAAAATAATTAATGGGGTAAGAATGACCAAATATATATTTGTTATTGGTGGGGTTATTTCAGGCGTAGGAAAAGGTGTAGCGACAGCTTCTTTGGGTAAAATTTTAAAAGAGTATGGTTACAATACTACACTTATAAAAGTTGATCCATATTTAAATTATGATGCTGGTACATTACGTCCAACTGAGCATGGTGAAGTTTGGGTGACGGATGATGGCGGCGAAATAGATTTAGATTTAGGGACTTATGAGCGTTTTTTAAATACTGACATAAATAAAAAAAATAATATGACTTCTGGGCAGGTTTATAAATCTGTGATAGATCGTGAAAGAAGTGGTGGATATCTAGGAAAAACTGTACAGTTTATACCTCATGTGCCAGAAGAAATTATAAGAAGAATTAAATTGGCATCAGAAGGCTTTGATATAGCAATTATAGAAATTGGTGGCACAGTAGGTGACTATGAAAATGAGCCGTTTTTATTTGCAGCAAAAAGCTTGGAGTGTGAGCTTGGAACAGAAAATGTTGCATATATTTTAGTGACTTATTTGCCTATTCCAAAGCACGTTGGTGAAATGAAGACAAAACCAACTCAGCAAGCGATAAAATTATTACGTCAAGAGGGAATATTTCCAGATTTTATATTATGTAGAGCTGAACAACCTTTAGATGAAGCAAGAAAAAGCAAGATAGATTTTAATGTTCACATATCTTCAGAAAATATTATTTCTGCTCCGGATATAGAAACAGCATATGAAGTGCCCGTTAACTTGCAACTTGAAGGTTTGGGTCAAAAAGTATTAAAACGTCTTAAATTGCAGCCAAAAAAAGAGTGTGATCTAAGTGATTGGATTAAACTTGTTGATAATATAAAAAATCCAAAAAATAAAGTTAAGGTTGCTGTAGTTGGTAAGTATATAAAACTTGGCGATTATAGTGTTCCTGATAGTTATTTGAGCGTGAAAGAGGCAATTGTTCATTCCGGGGCCCAACTTGAGACGGGGGTAGAAATAACTTGGCTAAATGCAGATGATTTTGTTAAAGATCCAAAAAAATTAAAAGAGCTTAGTGCTTTTGATGGTGTTATTGTGCCTGGAGGATTTGGAACTTCTGGTGTTGAGGGCAAAATTTCGGCAATAGAATATTTAAGAACGCATAATATTCCATTTTTAGGTTTATGTTATGGAATGCAGCTTGCAATTGTTGAGTATGCTAGACATGTTTGTGGTATGCAGGGTGCTAATTCTACAGAGATAGACAAAAATACTAAGTATCCGGTTATAGATTTTTTGCCAGAACAAAAAGCTGTAGTTGAAAATGAACAATATGGTGGAACTATGCGCCTTGGTGTTTGTCCTGCAATTATGAAAGATAACTCTGTTGTTTTAAAGCTTTATCAAGATGTTTATGCCGGAACTTCAAGGTTAGAGGCAGATGCTGATAGATTTGAAAAATTAGTAAAAGAGGGCGTTTGTCGCAAGCTTGATACTAAAAACATTGTGTTAGAAAGACATAGACATAGGTATGAGGTAAATCCTGAGTTTGTTGATATTCTAGAAAAAAATGGACTTGTATTTTCTGGGTATTATTCTAGACAAGATGGTACAAATCTTATGGAATTTATTGAATTGCCGGATCATAAATTTTTTGTAGCAACTCAGTCGCATCCTGAATTTAAGAGTAGGCTTGGAAATCCTAGCCCCTTATTTTATGGATTCTTAAAGGCATGTCTAAAAAAAGATAAATAAAGTATAATAACCAAAAGATAACTATATTTTGGTATTTTTGGATTAGTAAAAATTAAAAAGCCAGGAAATTTTTCCTGGCTTTTTGTTTATTTAAATGTGAATTTTTGTTTGTTTTTTTATAATTAAATATTGGTAAAAAATTTAAAAGAATAATTTTTTAGCTTGTCCAAGAATTTCTGTGATTTTTTCAGCATTTTGCACATTGCCTTCTCTTAATTTTGCATCACGATATTTTTGCTTTCTGTTTTCTTTATTAAATTTTCTTTTGTTTTCTCTAAATACTGGATTATTATTTAGGTCGCGTAAACTATTTTGCAGGCGATTTGCAAGTTTGTTTTTTTCTTTGCTAAAAAGTCCCATGAATTTCATGTATTTTTTGTTTGATTCGGCATCTTTTTTAAGTCGTTGCGCTGGATAATCACTTTCAAGAGAGTCGTCAGATGGAAACCAAGTATTATTTATATATTCTTGTAAGGCTTCTCTCTCAAGTCGAGCAAAATCATTATGATTATTAAAATTTTCTATTATATTAGCTTCATTTGGACTTCTATTTGCTGCAGTATTGCATTTAAATAATACATAAATTGCGAGAATTCCGGCAGAAACTAAAATTAATTTTTGTACTGATGCTTTATTGACTGATGTTTTTTTCTGTATAAGAAAAGATGCCTGGCTATTTTGGCTTATTGCGATACTTGATAGTAAAAGAGAAGCGATTAGGACGTTTTTGATACTTGAATTTTTTATAATTTTATTAATAAACATGTTTTTCCCCGGGTTTATTTGGGTTATAATTTTTTATTTTATTACGTACACATTATTATGTACAAATATTGTAAGGTAATATTTATGAAACGTCAAATGCCACCAGCATAATAGGCTTTTTGTCGAAAATAACACAAATAGATAATGTTTGCGTGTTTTTTAATAAAAATTTAAATTATTTAGGTTTTGGCCTAACTGCCTCTTTCAATATTTAGCTTTTCTTTCGAAATATTTAAACGTTGCTGTTCTATCGATAGCCTTGTATCTCGATAGTTTTGTTCGCGACATTTATCGTTATATTCTTTTTTTTCTCTTGCAAATTCAGCATTATTTCTTAAAAAATTTAATTTTTCGCCTAAGTTTTTACTTAATTTATAATATTTGTCGTCAAATAATTTCCATATACAGCAGCCAAGAGTATTTTTATTTTTTGTTGCTTGTTTTTCTAGCCAAACTACAGGATAATCACTGTCGAGTGAAATTGAAGAGGGGTTCCAGGATTGCTCATAGTATAAGTTTCTGGCAATATTTTTTAGTTGTTCATATGTAAAGTATGGATTTTCATGAAATTCTTTGAGGGCTCTGTATTGTTTTTTGCCATTTTGATAGGCAAAATAAACTTTTACACCAGCTATACCGGTACATATCGTTGCAGCTCCTACAAGTAAAACTGTTCCAACTGCAAGGTCGGCTACAACTTCAGCTGCATTTGCTTTGCTGTTTTGGGTAGCTGTAAGGCAAGAAAGACAGAGTGATATACTTAACAATTTTTTAATTATAAGTTTTTTTATAAACATGTTTTTACAAGCTTTCTTATAAATTATTTAATTTTTATTAATTTAAGAAAGGTAAACCACTAGTTTGACTAGTGAGACTATCAAGGCTTGGCCGTAGTATTAGATAAAAGAAGATTTTTGCATTATATTCA
>LBOA01000031.1 GCA_000989195.1 candidate division TM6 bacterium GW2011_GWF2_30_66 | reverse complement strand
TTTTTTAATCTGATTCATTATAAAAATCAGTATGTCAGCGTTATTATGAAGCTCAAGTTTTTTTTATTAAATTTTCAAAAACTGTCCACTGTATTGATTATATCATATATTGTATTTTTATTGTCAAAATTTGTACCTATTATTTTAATATATTTTGGATCTTTTGGCAGAAGATACCATTTTCTTGGAAATATTGTTTTTTTTGACCATTTTGGATCTTGCAAAATTTTATTTTGAAGATCGTGTAAATTTTTAATTCTTGTAAAGCCTAAAAGGTGTCTGCACATCCCTCCGCTCATATTGAAAAAAAGTAGTGGACATAGTCCTTTTGAGTAGGGTGATACAAAACTTTTTGGATTTTCCATAAATACTTTAACTATAAATGGATAGTCTTTGAATTTTAAAATTAAAAGGCCAGATTTTTTTCTTCTATTGAAGTTAGCTTGTTTTAAAATTTTAAAATATTTGTATTGTTTTTTTTTATTGTAAATTTCTTCGATTAAATTTTGAAGTTGCGTATTTAATTCTTTTTTAGATACACTTTTTGTTTTATCGTATCTGTATGTAATTTTTTCTGGAGGCATGTTATTATTAAAAAATTTTTTATCAAACGTTTTAAATAATGACTCTATTTCAAAATTGTTGCTGGAAAAAAAATATACTTTATTTGGCTTGTTCAAGAAAAATACTGAGATTTTAGGTTTTTTATTTTCGCTTTTTCTAAGAATGCTTCGGCATTTTGTAGCATTTGTTATTAAAAATAAATATGAAAATATTGCATTAATTAATATATTATAAATTATTAAAAAGAATTTTGTTTTTTTTAAATTTAATTTATTAATCATGTTTTTTAAATTATTAAAGCTAAGTTATAATATTACTTTAAAATAATATTATAACTTAGCTTTAATTTACAAAAAAAATATAATTTAATTGAATTTTTATTAAGTTATTAGACTTTCTTTAAATTATTTGAATTTTAAATTAAATTAAGCTTTTTTTGGTTTAAAAAGCGTGTCATTAATAAATTTTATTGCGAGACTATATATCCATACAACATAGCCGCTAAATTCTTGCTTGCCCTTTAGTCCAACAATTGCTCTAAAGTTCTCGGTATCTATGAGCGCTATTTTTTCAGAGTCTTTTTCAAGTAAAAAATTGTCTAAATGTGGATCTATACATAAATCTAAAAAATTACATAATGACATGCATTCTTTTCTTGCTTTCATGTCAAACGAAGAAAATGCGGACCCTTTTAATTTTATTTCATCTGAAATTATGCAATATGTTCCAGGGATTATGGTTTCATATACAGTATTATTTTTATCGAAGTTTTTACCAATAATTCGTATATTTTTTGGATCTTTTGGCACCCAATTCCATTTTCTTGGGAATGCGATTCTTTGAGACCATTTTGGATCTTTTTTTACTTTTTCTTGTATATTTTCTAAATTTTTAATTCTAGTAAAGCCTAAAAGATGTCTATTAATTCCGCCACCCATATTAAAGAAAAATATTGGACAAAAGCCTTTTGAGTATGGTTTTACAAAATTTTTAGGATTTTCAATAAACATTTTAACTACAAATGGATAATTTTTGAATTTTAAAATTAAAAGGCCGGATTTTTTTTTCCTATTAAAGTCACTTTGTTTTAATATAATAAAATCTTTATAATGTCTTTTTCTTTTATCAATTTCTAAAACAAGATTTTGTAGTTTTTTATCTAATTCTGTTTTTGTTATGCTTTTAGTTTTGTCATACCTATATATAATGTTTTCTGGTAACATGTGATTGTAAAAAAAGTTTTTATCAAAGGTTTTAAATATAGGTTCAACTTCAAGATTATTACTTGCTATGAAATATATTTTTGAATTTACAGTTTTATCTTTTATTAATTTATTCTTTTTAAATTTTCTATTTAGAAGTCTGTGTTTTTTATTTCTAGTTGTTTTTTCGCGGCTAACTTCTAGTTTTGGTTTTTTTTCATGACTTTTTCTAAGATGACTTCTGCAAATTATATTATTATTTAAAAATAATATAAAAATAATCGTAATTAGAAAAAATAATTTTTGCATGTAATTTAATACTTTCATTATATTTATATATTCGTTATTTATATGTTGCTTATGCGTTAAAATAAATTTGAATTTTCAAGTATATTGTTTTCAAATTACATTTTGGCATATTAGTATTTCACATCTCATTTAATAGTATTATTATATGAAAATATTACAACTAAACCATTATTTGTCAAAGTTTTTTAATTCTTATATGACTATTGCCCAGCTTAAAGGGTTTTTTGATTTACTATTTTTTGTATATTGAAGTTAAAGTTTAACTGTTGTATGTTTGTTCTTAGGAAGAGTAAAAAACGGGCGTTTTGAGAGAGTTTTATAGAGTAGTATAAAAAGAGGCATAAAAAAAGGGCGTAAAATGGAAAAAGATTTTATGAATGAAAAAAGAAGACAAGTTTTACAGGTTTTGAGTGAAATGCCAACAAGAATATTGTCGTTGCATGGTCGCGAAAATATGGCAGAGTTAGTTTTACATGATTTATCGCATGAAAATTGCTTTAATCTTAAAAAGGCAGCATATTTTGTTGATAACCCAGATTTTAATTGTTTAAAAGGAGTTGCTGGTATATCTACGCCAGAAATTCCAAAGAATCTTTGGGTAGATGTTTGGTCTCAGGATGAGATGTTTAGTTCTTATATGAGAAATTCTGTATTTAATAAAAGGGTTAGGGAGTTTGCTCAGTGTAGTTTGAAAACGGATAAAATTATTGGTTCCCAGGAAGTAAGGTTATTATCAAATAATTTAGGGATAGAAAATCCAGAATATTTTTCACTTAACTTAAAGCATGGTAATAATGGATTATTTATTTTTGAGCGTCACAGTGATGATCATAAGCAATTGAATGAACATTTATCTCATGGCGCATCTCTTTTGGGATTTTGTCCAATATTTTAACAGGGATAGCTTGCTTTGATAAAAGTTTTTATAATTAAAAAGCCACTAAAAATAGTGGCTTTTAGTTTTTATGAGAGATTTTTTAAATAATTATTCGAAAACAAATAATCCTGGTAATTTTTGACAACCTAAAAAAGCCAAAGATGCGCCACCGGCTGTAGATAAATAGTCGATGTCCTTTGTAGCATGTAACATATTAGCTACAGCAACAGAATCGCCGCCGCCAATTACAGAAAATGCACCTTTGTGGCTCATGGCATAAAAAATTGTTTTTACGCCATCTAGAGACTCTTCTTTATTTATGTTTCCAGAAACGCCGTTAAAAAATATAGTTTTAGAGTGTTTTACAATTTCAGCAAATAGTTTTGCACTTTTTGGGCCTATAGCTAGACCAACAAAATTATCTGGTATCTCTGGTTTATCTACATCGTAAATTGGGCCATCAAAAGTGTCTTTTGCTACAATAAAATCTATAGGATAAGAAATTTTTACATGTTTCTCACGAGCTTTTTCTATTATTTTTGGCACAAAAGGAAGCATGTTTTCATAAAACAATGATTTGCCAATGTTGTCATCAAAGTATTTCATAAATGGGAAATTTATAGCAGGACACAATATCAAATTATCTATTTTATCCAAAATATTTTCTATTAATGGTATTTTTGTTTCAAGTTTTCCACCACCAATAATAACTGTAAAACCAGCTTTTGGTTTGCTGGCTAATTTTTGCAGCATTATTAGTTCTTTTTCTGCAAGCAGACCAAGAAATATTTTGTTTTTATCAAATAGTGTTGGCAAAATTGTTATAGATGTATCGTGTCTGTGCATCACACCAAATGCGTCGTTTACATAATAATCGCCAAGATTTTGTAGGCTTTTAGCAAGTTCTATTTTTTCTTCTAATATTTTACTTTTTTCTCCTGAGAATAATCTTAAATTTTCTAGCAATAATATTTGGTAATTTTTGTCGCTTGTACTTTTTTCTATAGCAGTTTTTATGTTTTTTTCAAATATTGTTTTAATATTATGCTTTTGAAAAAAATCTACTAATATTTGGCTAGATATTGCTTGCTTATGCTCTGGCTCACCGATATGGGTTGCTAGTACGATTTTTGCCCCATGTTTTAATAAAAGATTTATTGTTGGTAATACAGCTTTTAGCTTATAGTCGTTTAATATTTTTTTATTTTCTTTGTCTACTGGTGCATTTAAATCGGCTCGTAGTAACACTCGCTTATTTTTAAAATCTATTTTTTCTATTATTTTGCTCAAGAAAAAATTTTCGTTTATTTTTATTTTATTTGTTGCATTATTATTACTCACGTTTGCTCCTTTTTTTTATTTATTATAAGTAATTTTAGCTTGTTATATTTATACACTTATCTATAAAAAATTGGTACAAATTTTATAAATAAAATTGTTTAGGTTTCACAGTCCCTTCGACAAGCTCAGGGCGAACGGGGAGGGGTTTGTTGAATGATTTTTGTAGGCAAATATTTATTTTTTAGATCAGGTTGTTAGGTTTCACGGTCCCTTCGACAAGCTCAGGGCGAACGGGGAGGGGTTTGTTGAATGATTTTTGTAGGCAAATATTTATTTTTTAGATCAGGTTGTTAGGCTTCACAGTCCCTTCGACAAGCTCAGGGCGAACGGGGAGGGGTTTGTTGAATGATTTTTGTAGGCAAATATTTATTTTTTAGATCAGGTTGTTTTGTAAATATACACAGGGGTCAATTACCACAAACCCACCCAGCTGAAATGAGGGGCTTGCCCCCTCATACTTAAACCAAAAAGACTAGCAGTAATAAACAAATTTGCGAAGGACCAGAAACTAACTCTCAAAGCGCAATACTTGTGAGATATTTATTTTTCTGGTTTTGCGTGTAGGGATCCATGTGGATAAAAAGCTTATTAAAAATACAACAACAAAAACTATAGCAAATATTTGCCACTCCATTTTTGCAGGTAAATAAGTAACATAATAAGCGTCAGGTAAAGTTATAAATGGGTAATTTTCCAAAAACCAGCCTGCAATAAATGAGAAAATAAGTCCAACAATTGAGCCAACAATCGATACGGTCATGCCCAAATAAAAAAATATTTGTGAAATTTTTTGTCCAGACAGGCCCATTGATTTTAAAATTGCTATATCTCCACGCTTTTGTATAATTTGCATAAATAAAAGTGAGATTATGTTCATGCTAGCAACTAGTGTGATTAGGGCTAAAATCAAGAACATGGCGTATTTTTCTAATTTTAGAGCTTCCACTAGGGCCGGATATAATTCTTTCCATGAGTAGAAATTTATTCCAAATTTATAAAATTTATTTCTTAAATTTTTTATAATTTTTTCTTCGCTTATACCAGGCTTTAATTTTATGCTTATTTGTGTTACGCCAGTTTCTGGGAAAATTTTGTTAAATAGTTCAAATGTGCTTATAATAAGTCCAATGTCAAATTCTTCTATTCCTGTTTTAAAAATTCCGCCTATAGTTACTGTTTCTTGGTCTAGCTTTATTTTTTTGCTTCTTATTTTTTTATTTTCAGAAAAAAATAGATTTATTTTATCGCCAACTTTTACATTTAAGTTTTCTGCCATGCTGCTGCCAATAATAACTTTATTTTCACTTGTTATTTGTGCAAGTGTGTTTTTTTGTGAATTATTTGTCTCTTTCGAGTTATTATTATTTATTATCTTGCTTTCAAGATCGCATACGCTTTGTTCGCTTGACGGGTCTATTGCTCTGAGCATACATAAGCTATATTCGTTTTGGTCGTCTTTTTGAGCTATTAGTTGTTTTGTGCTATTTGGCGTGCAAGCTTCTATTTCTGGAAAATCTTTGTTTAATGTTTTTTTTATAGCGGCAAAATTAAGTTCTTGGCCATTAGAGTGCATTATTATTTGTGGGTTTATGCTTTTTATTTTTTCATGTGTAACGGTTTCAAATCCGTTCATTATTGATGCTATAAGCGATAGAGCAAAGGTTCCTATAAATATTCCCAAAAAGCATATTATGACCATTGTAGAGATACTTTTTTCTTTTTTTGCGCCTATTAGATATCGCCATGCTAAAAATAATGGTAGATTTTTCATCGATTTTACCTAATTACCTAATTATATATATATTAATAATTTATTTATTATTTTTAATCTTGTAAATTTATTTACTTTTTTTTAACATTAAACTTACGAGATATTAATTATAATTTTAGATCAAAGAGGTTTTTTTATGAAGTTATATATAAAAAATTTATTATTTTTGATTTGTTCGTTAATTCTATTGCCTGGTTGTGGTAGAGTTATAGACTGGACAAAGAGTAACTTTTATCAGGGAGAATATATAAGAAAAGACGATTTGATTAGTGATGCTAGAAGTTATATTAAATATAAGCGTATTTATGATCAGTTTACAATAGTTGGCGAATTTGATGTATTGTGGCTTTGCGATAATGTCAGAAAAATTTATACAGATATTAATTGTAGTAGAACAGGTAAATCCCAAGAGCAAAAAAATTTGTTTTTAAGACGGCAGCTAGAAGAGAATAATCATTTTGTTTCTTTTTATGTTCTTAGTTTAAATGATTTTATTTTAGGGGATAAAGATTCAAAATGGTCTATAAATTTGAAAGTTGGGGATAGGATTTTTGAGCCTGTTAGAATTAAAACTATGGAGCTTTCTAGTGAATATAAAGAGATATTTGGCAAAAGATTTAATAAATTTAAAGACCCTTATATTGTTTCATTTAATGCAAAGGATTTGGAAGATAAATTTATTATAGGGGATAAAACAGAAAAAATAACTTTATTATTTAAGTCCATAGACAAAGAGTTTGAGTTAAATTGGGATATTAAGGCTAGTATTTCCAAAAAATAATTTGTGTTAGTTTAATTTAAAAAATTTAATTATTTTTTAGTATAAATTTTTTTAAAAAAGGGGATAAAAAGTAGTGAAGATAGCAATAGGAGCAGACCATAGAGGGTTTGAATGTAAAAAACTTATAGTTTCTAATGTTACAACAATAAATTGGTTGGATGTTGGTTGCTTTTCTAGCGAGCGATGTGATTATCCAGAATTTGCAAAATTAGTTGTTCAAAGTATTTTAGATGGGCATGTTAGCAAAGGCATTTTGCTTTGCGCATCAGGTATAGGAATGTCTATAGCTGCAAACAGATTTAATAAGATATATGCGGGATTATGTTGGACTTCTGAGATTGCTAGAATAGCCAAAGAAGATGATAATATAAATGTTTTAGTTATCCCAACAGATTTTGTTACACCTGAGCAGTGTTTAATTATAATAAATTCTTGGTTGAAAGCTGAATTTAAGTCTGGAGCGCATAGAGAGAGACTTGATCAGATAGATAGACTTGTATAAAAGTTTAAATAAGAATTTATTAATAAATGTTTGTTTAATGTAAATTATTGTATAAAAAAGTGGCTCACTAAAGAAATTTAGTGAGCCACTTTTTCTAGATCTTCTGGGCAAGAGTTATCTGTGTTAAAATGCGTTATTTCTTTATAATTTCTTGTATTTCTTTAACATCCAAAGTTTTCTTTGCAAGAAGTGCTTTATATATTTTTGTTAAATTTTCTTTATTTTTTGCAAGTAAATCACGTACATCTTGTTTGCATGTCTCAACGAGCTCTACAGCTTTTTTGTAGTAATCGCTTAAAACTTTTTTTGGCATTTTTTCCGTATCAAGGCCATCTGCAACTATTGAGAGAGCTATTTTTACTGCATGCTCTGAGCTGGCTTTATTATAATTATGACTATCATTTCCTAGCAATATTTCTTGGCCAACAGTATCGGCTAATAATATTCTGCAGTTATTTAAAAGATCTTTTTTGCATAATATATCTGAAGTATCGCTATCTTGATATGTGAATATTTTGCCCTGATTTATTATTTTGTCTTCATTTTTATAATATCTATCCCAAACGTTAGATTCTTTCACTTCGCCCATAACAGGATTTATTGTTACACAGGCTAACTTATCAGGAGTTTCTAGTAATAAGTTTGTAAGGGCGCAAGCAGCTTGTGATGCGGCGACAATTTGTAGTTCTTTTTCGGACAAATTTTTTGTTTCAAGCAATATTTGTCGGACTTCTTCGTTTAATGCGCTTTCTAGTATTTTTTGAGTTAAGCTGCCACCCTTAATACGAGTTTCTTGGAAAGCTCTGCGTATCATAGATTGAATACCCTCAAATGTACATCCTGATGTCTCTCTTGCCAATTTTTCTACATCAAAATCGCTTATTTCAGTAACTATTGGATTTAATTTCTTCTCTATATAATCTTTTCTAGCTTCATAGGTTGGATACTCGAAGTGTATTATTTTTCCAAGTCTTCCACGTCTTAGTAGGGCTGGATCAAGATTATCAGGTCTATTTGTTGCGGCGAGAATAATAACATTTTCACTTATATTATTACTTAAAAAGCCGTTCATAGCATTTAGTAACTTACTTAATAATTCTTTGTTAGCTGTTCTTTGTAAACCTAAAAGATCTGGTTCATCTATAAACACAACACAAGGCGCATTTTGTTTGGCGTAATTCATTATGCCATCTATAGCATCACTAACTCCATATTTTGTTACGTATTCAAAAATTTCTGAAGCTTCAAAGTTAATAAAACTAATATTATTTTTATTTCCTGGCATTTCGTTTAGTTCTTTTGCTATTTCGCCAGCTAGAGCTTCGGCCATGAATGATTTTCCTGTGCCAGGTTTTCCAGCAAATAAGTAGCCTTTTTCTGGTCCTATTCCAACGCGTTCAAATCTTGCTGAATTTTTAATAAATTCTATTAATGGTTTTAAATCTCTTTTTACATGGTCAAGGCCAACAACATCTTTGAATGTAAATCTTGGGTTAGTTAGATTGAATTGACCCTTGTTGCTTTTTGCTTGTATTCCACCCATAAGTTTATTATGAAGATTTTCTAATTTCTCGTTTGCCCATAATTTCATATTGACGAAATCTTTTTTTAATAAAAATGGTGCTGCAACAAGTATATATTTCATCATTGGAATTCGTAGAGTCGAAAAAACTCTACTTTCAAGTTTGCCGAGAAATCCCATTTTGTTTTCACCAAGAAATATATCCAAGGCACTTTGTTCTTTGGGTCGTTTATAAAAATCTGGAGCTTCACCTAAATACGGTGTAAGTATATCTGTTGTTCTATAAAGTATATATGTTGTAGCGGCACCAATAAACAGAGACCATTTTAGTGCTGTAGGTATTTGGTATTTTTCTGCAATTTTGTATGGAGCAACAACAAAATTTCTGTAAGCCAAGTTAACCCATGATAGTCCAACTGTCTGAACAGATTTTTCAAGTTTATTGTAGTAATATTCATTTTGATAGTGTTTATTTTCTAAATCTTTTATAGAAGCAAATTTTGAATTGCCAGATTTATTTATTAAATCTTCTATATCTATTTCTGGTAAGCTTTTTAGTCCGTTATTTATAGACGTTTTTATTTTTTCAATTAAATATTTATTTGTGCTTAAAAGAAAATTTATTGTAGATGTATCGGCTTGCTCAAATGGGTTATTTACAATATTACTTATAAACTTTCTTATGGACTTGATTTGCAATATTAGTTTTGCTTTATTTGTTGATTTTACCAGGCCATTTTGTATTATCTGCGCGAGCTCTTCTAGTAAAGAATCTATTTTTTGCATTTGTTCAGTTGCTTGTACTATTTGATTGTCTATTTCTTGTGCAGCTTCTTGCTCAGCTTTGTCTATTTCTTCTTGTTGATCTTTTGTAATTACAGGCTTTGTATTTTTTGTGGTATTTTCTTGAGCACTTTCTGTGTTTTTTGTGTTACGAGTGTTTTCTGTGGTTACGTTTTGAGAGCTTGCTTCGGGGATATTTTCTTGAGTATTTCCTGTGCTTTTTGTGTCTCGTGTATTTTCTGTGATTACTTTTTGAGAATTTGTTTCTGGGGTATTTTCTTGCAAGCTTTCTGCAGGTTTTGCTGCTTGTGTGTTAGCTGTGCTTGTGTTTTTCGTGTTAGCTGGTTTATTTGTTTGTGTGTTAGCTGGTTTATTTGTTTTTTTATTCTTGCTTCTTGCTGCTAGAGATGCATTTGGAGTGATTGCTGTAAGCATGGATGCTAAAATTATAATATTTATATATCTTCTGTTTTTCATAAGTATATTGTCCCTAAAATAAAATAAGATTTTGGTAACTTTTGAAGTTATAAAATTATTTTTATAAATAACATGTTCTAAATAATAGCATTTTTTTTATTATTGTCTAGTAAAAAGCTGTTTAAATAAGCCATAAATTGATGTTTTTAATTAAAAAAAGTATTTGATTTTAAATAATATGCTATTTGTAGTCTGGAATATATAGAGAAAATTGTTATAATTTATTTATAAGTTAAATTTTTTGTAAAAATTTTATTAATTTCTAGTTTATAAAAGGGGTCAGGATATGGCTAATTTTTTAAGATTTTCAAAAAGCAGTTTCTTATTGTGTATTTTAATGGTGGTTCCCGCATGTAAGGGGGTTAAAAATGAATCAGATGAAAGTTTTGATATAACAAGTTGTTTAGGAAAAGAAAATTTGGTAGACATACTTGTATTAGGTTCTGGTCCGGCTGGTCTTACTGCTGCAATTCATGGTGCAAGATCACGATTTACAACATTAGTTCTTGAAGGAAATACTCCAGGTGGTCAATTGACAAGATCTTCTGGGATAGAAAACTATCCTGGGTTTCCAATGATTCCTGGGCAAGATTTGATGGATATAATGAGAAAACAGACAGAAGATTTCGGAGCAGAATTTTTATCAGATTCAGCTGTTGATATAGATTTTTCTTCTTGGCCATATAGAGTTAAAACAGAAAATGGTATGATTATACATGCTATGACATTAATTGTAACAACTGGTTCTTCGCCAAGAATGTTGGGTGTACCTGGTGAGCAGGAGTATTATGGTAGAGGTCTTAGTGTTTGTGCTATCTGTGATGGTCCAATGAACAAAAATCAAGATGTTGTAGTTATTGGTGGCGGAGATTCTGCAATAGAAGAAGCTATACAATTAATTAATTTTGGGGCAAAAAAGGTTACTGTATTAGTGCGTGCGGATAAGATGCGTGCAATAAAAAGTGGTCAAGATAGATTGAAAAAAGAAGAAAATGTTTTTATAAAGCATAATATGAAAGTTTTAGAAATTGTTGGTGATGGAAATGATCTAACTGGGGTAAAGGTTTTTGATAAAATTAATAATGAAACTTATGTTATTCCTGCACATGGTGTTTTCTTGGCGATAGGAAGCTATCCAAATACCGAATTTTTAAAAGGAAAAATGGAGATGGACGAGCGTAATTGCTTAAAGATGAAAGACAGGACTCAACAAACAACAAAAAAAGCTGTGTATGCAGCGGGTGATGTTGAGGCTGGTAGACCAAGACAAGCGGTTATAGCTGCAGGCATGGGTAGTCAAGCTTGCATAGAGGCTGTTAAATTTTTATCAGAAGAGTTGGGATTAGATAGAAAGTTTATGTTCAGGCTTAAAGAAAATTATTATAAGGGAAAGTCTGATCAAAATAATTATGATAAAGAGATAGAATTAAGAAAACTCGAAACGGCTGATCAGTTTGAAAAAGAAGTTTTGCAAGAAGCAAGTAAGCTAGTGTTAGTAGATTTTTATACAGATTCATGTCCTTCATGTATGCAGATGATGCCTATAATTTCTCAATTAGCTGTAAATTATCCTAATAAGTTGTTAACAGTTAAAATTAATGCTGCAGATGAAAGTTTTGTTGATATAGTAAAAAAATATGGTATTACAAGAGTTCCTAGAATTTTATTGTTTAAGAATGGTAAAATTGTTGATGATATAGGCAAGGCTTTATCGGAAAAGGCTTTGAGCGATATTCTCGAAAAGCATATTTAATAAAATTTGGGTCTGTCAATAATTTTGTGTAAACGGATTTCGTAGGTGTTAAAACTTTACTATAAATACATAGAAATCCTTTCCTCAAACATGATGGCTAAAA
>LBOA01000030.1 GCA_000989195.1 candidate division TM6 bacterium GW2011_GWF2_30_66 | reverse complement strand
TCATAACAAGCCCCTTCTTTGTTTTTGTTCTTGGTTATAATATAACCAATTTTAAGGGGCTTGTTTATTTCAAATTAATTTTCGGATAAGCTCTTAATTCGCGCCATTTTAATTCAGGTTTATTAAATTTTAATTTTAATTTGCACCATCTACACTCTGCCTTACGAATTGTTAAATCTGATCTAAGAATTTCTAAATCTGATTCAGAGATTCTTAATTTTGCTTCAAGCATTTCCTTTTCTAATTCAAGCATTATGGATTTGCTTTTTGTTTTTTTTATTGCAGATTTATTTTTCTTGACTGAATTTTTTACTTGTTTTTTTAAAAGCTGCATTTTTTTAAATTGAGTTCTTTTTTGAATTATTTTAACTCTATTTTCATCTCTCTGTTTCTTCTTTTCTGGCAATCCATCTAAATTGTTACTCTCATTTACTAAAGCATTAATTTCTACATTTAAATTTTCACATTCATCTTTTAAATTATTTTCAACCTTGCTTTTTACCTTAATATCTTGACTAATTTCATCTTGCCTTTTTGAAGAATTCTTTATATTTTCTAATGCAAAAAAAGCTCTTTCCATATTAAGAACTTTTCTTTTTTTCATTGCTAATTTAATTCTAGCCTTATTTTTCTCTAGGATATTCGCATTCATACCAATTAAATTTTTGCATGTATCTTCATCATATTTAAATTTAAATGTGCCAAAATTATTAAAATCAAATGTAAATTCTTCCCTATTTTTATCTTTATATTTTACTCCTGGAACAAGTGTCATATAAACGATTGTAGGAATTTCCCAGTTTTTATATTTTTCTTTGTCAGGATTTTTATCAAAAATATAAAAACCGCCATTATCTCTTATTTCTCTGATTATCTCAGGATTAAGTTGTTTTTTTACAATTTTTGTTACTGGATCTGTATTAGAAACCTCATTTATTTCTGGAAATGGGAGACCTTTTTTAGCCATTTCTTTTTTATTCATTAAGAGCTCTTCGCCTATAGTGCCGCTGCTTGTATCACTAGCGTCAAAAATTATTATAATATCAGGTGCACTATTTTCTTTTATGCCATGCGCCGCATCTACAGGCTTTCTGTATAAAGAAATTACCGGTATATTTGCTACTATTCCAGCATCATGAAGATAAAGAGTAGGTTTGTTGTAAAATCCTGTAAAATAATTATCTGTATGCATAAAATTGTTGAACTCACAATTCATAAAACTATTATTAAAAATACTATGTCGAAGTTTATATATAGGATCTATATTTTGTTGTGCTATACCATTAGAAACTGTACTTGTTTGAACTGTAAAAGCCGACCCGCATGTTGCCATTATTAATCCCAATTCAGGCTCTGGACCTATGCGTTTTACTGATTCTGTTTGCAATCTTATATTATTAGATATCTCATACGGCAGAGCTTTATTATTTTCAAATTTACTGCCAAAAGTTTTTATATTTACACATGCGCCATATTGCCCAAAAAAACGACTTCCAAATTCCCATGGCGTAAAAAAACAAGGCTCTTGAATAATTATTGCATTTTCTTCTTTTTTCTCTGCTCTTACTTCAAATATTGGAATAACTGTTAAACCACCTTCAAATTGATTTCTCATGCTAGAAAGATATAATTCTCCATATTTATTTTTTGTTTCATCTATTACTTCTTTTAAAAAAGTTTTTTGAAGAACAATTCCAAACATATTCACAAGTCCATGATGCCTATTCCAAGCCTTTTGACGAAGAAAATTGCTTTTGACCTCTGTAAAATCAATTTGCGGAAGACCAGTAAAACTATACATATTATCTCTTGAATTTTCAATTTCACCTGTTGAATTTTTAACAACAACATCTATAAATTTATCTATATTTTTATCTTTTCTAAAAATCCATGGAGCAAGCATCCAAGATGAACCAGAAAGAGCTGAAAAATATGTAACGCAATCAAATAAACCAGAATCAATAGCTCCTTTAACAAATCCTGTCGTAGAAATTCTAGCTCTTACTCCACCACCACTGCCAGCAATTCCAATAGATAAAGTAGCTTCATCATCTGAAAAATCCTCTCCCAAAAAGTCTTTTTGAAATTTTCTTACTCTCTTTTCTCTTTCCATAACTGCCATTATTTCATCATCACAAGCTAATTGTTCACTTATAAGCTTTCGAATGTGTATATTTTCTGTTGTATTATCTTCAGAAAGATTTTTTGATGTCCCAACAAGAGCATCTTTCATAGGAATGTCTATTTTTTCTCCATCTTTCATTGTCCAATAAGAACCTAATCTCCCTTTAACAAAAGAGCCCGCAAACTGTAAAATGCTATTTTTTTGTGATTGAATTAAGCCTGCCTCATCTTCTACAATTTGTTCTTCTATATAATCATTATCATATCCTTCTATATAAATATTTCTTGTAAAATCACCAGAAATAGCTTTTTCGGTATCAATTCTTGTGTGTGGATTTATAAAATGTTTCAATGTATATGATTTAAATTCACCATCGCCTATTTTAAATTGAAAAGTAAGCGTTGAGATTGATTCTGTCTCAAAATATCTTTTTTTAGCGAGAGCTCTACAAATTTTATCAACTGGCGCTGCTATTTCTTCACCACTAATCATAATCGTTAAAACCTGCCCTGTTTTATTATAAAAAACGATTTTTGCAGCTTCAGCAATAAAAGCAGAACTAACAAGCAACAAAAGACTAAAAAATTTTGACATTATTCGTATTTTCACGATAACCCCCGCAATTATTTGAAATTACTAAAATTATACTATTAAATAAACTCGTTCTATACTCTATATACTTTATCATAAGCCCAAATAATTGCAAGTAGAAATTTAATTTTTTTTATAAATATCTGATTTTCTTTTAAAAATTATCTGTTTTTTATTGATTAGCATTGTTGACAGGCGCTCAATTTGCGCTCGCAGTAGATTGAATGCGTTATGAACATATCTTATAGATGTTTGTGGCATGGCAATTCGGCACCTTTAATTCATCAATGCTCTCGCAGATCGATATATTGATGAAATTGGCAAACATGTAGCGATATTTTGTTTGTTTGTACCTAGAAAACACCTAAATTTTGAGTTTAAAGGTATTTTTTGTCATATTTGCAATATTTATGCCCTTTGATAATTGAAAATTAATAGTATATAATATTAGCATGACATTTAAGTGTAAATTGTGCATTAGGGCATAAATCTTGTATATTTTCTAAAAATATTTATTAAAAATGGATGAAAATATGAATATGTTTGATCAAAATAAAGTTTTTTTAAAAACAATCGCGTTAACTCTGTTTTTTACGAGCTCGATAAATGCCTTTGATTTTAAGTGTATAACTTCGCTATTTTCAAAAAATTTTCAATCAAAATCTTTATATAGCAAATTAAGTAGTTTTATTCCTAAAAGACCAAAAACTGTCGTTGCTTTTTCAGCTATAGCTTTATTATCTATAGCGGGATTTATTTGGTATGAACTTGGTAATAAAAAATCAGGTCCAGATGAGGTAAATTTTGTTAATGCTTATAAAAATAACGATATAGAAAATGTAATGAGGTTATTAAAAGAAATTGATATAGATAAAGCTAAAGCATTAATCAATAAAGCTGGCAATAAATGTGACTTCACATCTTGGTGGTGTAATGAAGTAATTACCCAAAAAATGGCAGAGTTTTTAATATTTTTAAACGATGATATTAATAAAGAATACGAAAATAATTATAACTCAATTCATTCTACTTATAATTATAATAAATTAGAAATTGTAAAAACATTTTTGAACCATAAACATATTGGCATTAATACTGAGGATGAAGATGGTCGATCTATGCTTTATTTTGCTTGCGAAAAAGGCTACTTAAAAATTGTAAGAGAGTTATTAAAACATAAAGATACTGACGTTAACAAGGTTGATAGGTATGGTAGAACGCCACTTTATTTAGCGTGCGATGGAATAGTCTATGGAGTAGATAGGCATGGCATCAGGAATGAAAATATAAATTATTTAGAGATTGTAAAAGAATTATTAAAACACAAAGATATAGATGTTAATAAAGCTGATACATCAATATCTCTTAAAGGTAAATTTCCGCTTTTGGTAGCTTTTGAAAATGGCAGCACAGGGATTGTAATAGAATTATTAAAACATAAAGATATTAATATTAATAAAACTAATACGTGTGGCGAATCTACACTTGATTTAGTTTGTAAAAAATATTGGCACCCATTTACCGCAACATTGTTATTAGAAAATGGAGCTTATATTAAACCAGAAAATCTTATAAATTTAGAAAACGAGGAAGCGTTAAAATATCTTAATTTGGCGAATCAATTTGACTTATGGATTCAATCAGGTTCATTTTTTGATGTTCCGGAAGATGAAAAAAATAATGTAGATCTTTGTGAATTTAAGAATCGTTTATTAACAAGTAAGCGAGCAGAAGATAAATTAAAAAATCTAAAAATACTAAAGAATACAAGAGGTTTGTCGAGATTCTCTGATTGCAAAATAAACCTAAGTTGCTACCTTTAGAAGATCTTTGAAAAATAAAAAAACCATGGCAAACTCTCCAATAGAATGATTCACAACAAACATATCTAAGGGAGAGAGTAGCCATGGTAGATGAAATTATAACAGTTTTTTGTGTATGTGACGATACTTTAAATGAAATTGGGTGTAAAGACGATAAGCAAGCTCGAGTAAAAACAAGCGAAATCACGATGGTTGCTATAATTTCAGCAAATTTTTTTGGGGGCAATTATAGCAAAGTAATAATGTTTTTTACGGGACATGGATACATAAAAAATATGATTAAAGAAAGCCGGTTTAATCGAAGACTAAATGCAATTGATATTGATTTATGGAAGCTTATTTTTTCTATTTTAGCAAAAGGATTTAAAGAATCAAATTCTAGAAATGAGTATGCTATAGATAGTTTTCCTATTCCCGTATGCTCAAATGTTAGAATTAAAAGATGTAAAATTTATCCTGCCGAAAGACAATATTGTGGGGTTAATGCAAGCAAAGGAGAAGATTTTTATGGAATTCGTGTACACATGATCGTAACGGGTAAGGGCGAGCCTGTAGAATTTATAATTGAACCTGGCAGCTATAGCGACATTGGAACAACAAAAAAATTTTCGTTTAATTTTGATTATGGGGCAAAAATATATGCAGATAAGGGTTATACAGATTATAAATTTGAAGACTACCTAGAATTTTATCGAAACATTAATCTTATTCCACAACGAAAAAAGAATTCGAAACGCTCAGGAGTAGAATATAATGGAAGAATTCGTAAAAAAATTGAAACGGCTTTCAGTGAAATTGTTAGAAATTTTCCAAATAGAATTCATGCCGTTACGGCTAGTGGTTTTGAGTTGAAAGCATTTTTATTTATTATGGCTTATGCCATAAGTTTTTTAGGGTAGCAACTTAGGTTATTTATGTGTAGGTTGCGTGTTAAGATATAAAATTTTGTATATTTTCTATAAATATTTATTTAAAAATGGATAAGGTGCTAATATGTTTAATCAAAATAAAAACTTTTTAAAAACAATTGCATTAACTCTGCTCTTTGTAGGCTCGCTAAATGCCTTTGATTTTAAGAGTATAGCTTCACTATTTTCAAAAAATAAAACAACTATAGATAAACCAGTTAATGACGTAAAATATTTTGATAAATTAAGTAATTTTATCTATAAAAGACCAAAATTTACGGTTGCTTTTTCTGCGATAGCTTTATTATCTATAGCAGGATTTATTTGGTATAAGCTTAATGTTAGAAAATCAAATGAAGTTAGAAAATTGAATGAAGAAAACTTTATTAATATTAAAAAAGGCAAAATTGTTATTAATTATAAAGACCTTGCTAAAAAAGGTCTTAATAGAGGCAATATGACCAAAGAAGAACTTTTAAAAGAAGTAAATTTAAAAAAAGAAGAATTGCTAGAAAAAATAGGTATCAATAGGGCTAAAGAACTAATTGAGACAAATTTTATTGATGCATATAAAAATAATAAGATAGATAATTTTATGATTCTATTAGAAGAAATCGATTTTGATAGGGCTAAAGAATTAATTAATGAAACTGGTATTAATTTTAAGTGGAAACTTCATTGGCTTGATGAAAAATCTACCTTAAAAATGGTAAGATTTTTATTGTCTTTAGGCGGCAATGTTAATGAAGGCGATGGGTATGATGGATCTCTACTGTATATGGCTTGCCGTAACGATCGTTTAGATATTGTAAAAGAATTATTGAATCATAATGATATTGATCCAAACAAACGCAATAATAATTGTAAGAAAACCCCGCTTTATATAGCTTGCGAAGAAGGTAATATAGAAATCGTAAAAGAATTATTAAGTCATAAAGATATTAAACCAAATAAACTTAATGTATATGGATGCACTCCGCTTTGTATAGCTTGCAAAAAAGGAAATCTAGAAATCGTAAAAGAATTATTAAATCATAAAGATATTGATATTAACAAAATTGATAAGTATGGCAATACTCTTCTTTTTTCCGCTGCAAGAGAATATTATGTAGTTCATTGTAAGGTAATTAAGAAGAAAGATTATTTAGAAGTAACTAAAGAATTATTAAAACACAAAGACATCAATGTTAATGAAATTAATTTAAACAACCAAACTACGCTGGATTTACTTTGTAAGTCAAAATTATTAACGAGAGAAGCCGCAAAGCTGTTATTAGAAAATGGAGCATATATTAAATCAGAAAATCTTATTAATATAAAAAATAAAAAAATACTAAAATATCTTAATTTAGCTAATCAATTTGACTTGTGTATGCAAACAGGTCAATTTTTTGATATTCCAGAAGATGAAAAAAATAATGTAGATCTTTGTGAATTCAGGAATCGTTTATTAACAAGTAAACGAGCAAAAGATAAGCTAAAATTTCCCAAATTATTAAACAATAAAAGAGGTTTGTCGAGATTTTCAGATTGCAGGATAAGGACGGTAGACTAAAACTAAATTATTAGACTGTATAATATTTTGTGTAAATTGGAAAATATTATACAGTCTCTAGTGAAATTTTAGAAACTATGAAATAGGGTTTGCACAAAATTATTAACAGACACCTTTGTAATAAATTTTGTCTTTTTTAATGTTGTATATGCCGATAAATTCCATTATATTGCTAACAACTTCAGGTTCAAGTCGTTCGTCAGTTTTATTTTGTTTAGGATTAATTAAATTCTTTGTTCTTAGATCATTCCAAATAATACCAATATTTATAAGTGCATTATAAATATAACGATTTCTTTTTTTTGCGATCGCAGACTCTTTTTCTATTTCTTGTTTTAGTTGTTCATTTTTGTAATTAGAATATGCATAAGAGTCGTATTTATCCATAAGCATTTTTAGTGATATATTTTTATCTGTTGCCTCATAGGCCTGGTTATTGTTTTTATTGACATTTGTATCTTCTTTTTTATTGGTATTGAAATTATTAAATTTGCTTTGAAATATGCTCTGTATAAAGCTTCTGAATTGTTTATTAAATTCAGAATGTAATTCTTCTCTCTCTGTTGAGACTTTTTTGCCGATAAATTCGTTTCGCATATAGTCAATTTCATTTTCTAGTTGGCTTATTCCTGGCGTAGTGTCAATAATATAACATCTTCTTTCGCTATTGATTTCTTCAATGGCGATAACGTACCAGTGATTTTCTATGCTATTTTTTAGTTCATTAAAATTATTTTCATTTATTTGTTTTTTTGTGTTTTCTTTTTCTATGTCAAATATTACCTCATTAATTATATCAGCTGTATTTACAATAAATATATGATGATTTTTATAATAATTAATCCGGCAACAGCCAAACTTTTTAGATATTGATGGGAAATTTGTTTGAAAATTTTCAAGTTGGAATATTGAATCTAGGACAGTTATATTTTCTTCTAATCCATTTTCTACGATTATGTTTTGGATATCAGCGCTATTTAAAAAACTTGTTTTTTTGCCAGCAATGATATCCATTTCTAGATTTATTTTGGATAGATTTTTAGATTCTATCATCTTAAGAAAGATATTTTTTTCTCGATTTTCATTGGAAGTAAGAAATTCATGCATATAAATGGCATTATTTAACGCTAAGCGTCCACTTTTTGGGACATTAGGCGAATGTGTTTTTTCATTTATTTCAGAATTTATTTCAGCATCATTTTGATCAACGGTTTTTAGTAATATTATAGACCCAATCCAATTATTTTTTTTATACATTTTAATTTGAGGGTAAAAATCATAAATAGTATAATTTTCATAAGTTATTTTGCTTGGTTTCTTTTTGCCAATAATATTGCCATCAAAGTTGTATAAAAAATTATCTACAGAGTCATCGCAATCTACATTTAGCATATCTCCAATAGAATAATTGCCTATATATCTAAAATCTAAGCAGACATACCCTCCTTCTGGTCCTATGCTAGATGTGTGTATTTTTTTATTTTCAATTGGTGCATCATAATTTATTTTATCTGCAGGGAAGACAATCAATCCCTCAGGTATTTTAAAGCGTATCCCTGAAAAATTACCATTTTGATCATACATTCCAACGTCAAAAATTTTATGTCCATTTATATATTGCTCGAATTCTTCGGTTCTGCGCATTTTTTGTTTATAAATTTTTGAATTAAAATATTGAGGATTCTGGGCACAAAAACATTCTTCTAATTTATTTATTAGCCTGTCAATATAATCATAATGTTCAACATCTATAGATACTGGTGTAAAGAGTTTTTGTTCCAATAATTCTGCTTGTTCAGCTTTTATTTGTTTAATTATTGGATTATTATAGTTAATTATAGTCATATTTCTTTTTGGTTTTTTAAGTATGTCTTTTTTTATAGTATTTTTAATAATAGGTGAATCGTTTTTTATAACATCTCTAAATGTTGGTTCGACATAATTTGGTATAGTTTTATTAGCATTAAGGTTTTTTGTTTTACTATTTATCATTGTAAATAAGCCGCCCCATTGAGGATCGTCTTTTTTACTTCTGAATGATATTGTAAATCTCATAGGATATTTTGATTTAAATTCATTAACAGTATGTTCTTCATGCTTATTTCCTATATATTTTACTATTAATTTATTATCTTTACATTCAGAAGAATAATCTTCGTTATAGATTCTATTGCCAATCTCATTTTGTTGGACTTTGGGCTTAATTTTTTCCTGCTTAGTTTCTGAAGGCAGCGTTGATGAATTTTCTTTCCCATTTTTTGCAGTTGTAATTTTTGGTACATCATTAGAGGTATCAATTTTTTTATAATCAATAATTTTAGATACATTTGAATTTAGGTTTTTTATTTCTTTTTGTTTGTCTGTTTGTTGGTTTACTTCTGATTTTATTTGTTTTTTTGGCGCTGCTATTTTTCCATTTTTTGTATCTATAAAAGTTGGATCATCATCGTTGATTTGTGTTGTTTTTGTAGGCTGCATACAAAATATATTGCTGAATGTGTTTAAATTTAATGTGATAAATAAACCTAAACTGATTTCTTTAAAATTAAACGAAAACATTGCAACCCTTTCTTGGTAAGTTAAAAATTACCTGGTTAAAAATTGACTATATTCCTAAAGACTTATGCTTTTCGCAATAGTCTATTTAATTATGTAAAAACTCGTTGAATTTTTATTTGTCACGAATAAAACCTCCATTTTATAGAAAGATTTTAAAACCCCATTTTTTATCTGTTTTATTAGCTTAACAAGCAAAAACCAATTTGTCAAATAGAAATTTATAATATTCTTAAATTTATTAAATTAATCAGCTTGCAATATTTATGTGGCGCGTTGGTAGAGGTTTATGATGTAACTAAGGGGTTTTTTTGATATTGTGCGTTTTTTGGCAATGTTACAAATAGAAATGTTGATGTCTGGGTTTTTGGTTGAAATACATGATTATTGTTAAAATTTACAGGTTTGGGGGTATAATTATGGGTATAAATTAGTTTTGCTATATATTAATATGTAATTTATGTGTAATTGATTGAAACGTTAGAATTTTAATTTTTCGGGAGTTTAGTTATATGTTTATCCATAAAGACAAATTTTTTAAAATTTATTTTGGTGATGCGAGTGATAAAATATTTAAAGAAGATTTTGTTAGTTTGCCTGCAAATACAAATATTTGCAATATGCAGCAGTTCGCTAATATTAAAAAAAATATAAAATTAGATAATTTAGTTTTTTTAAATCAGGTTCATGGCACTGATGGATTGGTTTTGGATTCTTTTGGTGCGGGCAAAGAGAAGGTGGTGGAGAATTTTAAGGTAGATGGAGATTTTCTAGTAACAAATATTGAAAATGTTGGTATAGGAGTTTTAACGGCTGATTGTTTGCCAATAGTTTTTATCGACATAATAAATAATATTGTTGCTGTTGCACATGCTGGTTGGCGTGGATCAGTTGATGGAATTGCAATTAAAACTATCGAAAGTATGCAAAATAATTTTGGAACAAAACTAGATGATATTAAAATATTTTTTGGGCCTAGTATTAAGTCTTGTTGCTATAAAGTAGCAGATGATTTTATTAAAAATTTAGAAGCTTATAAATTTGCAGATATGGTTTTTATAAAAAATAATGATGGCGTTTATTTTGATTTGGTCGAGTTTAATGTTAGATTGTTAAAAGAGTTCGGCGTTAAAGAAGAAAATATTTATTTAGAATATAATTTATGTACTATGTGCGATAAATCATGTGGCCAAGAATTTTGTTCTTATAGGCGTGGAGATAAGGATGGCAGGCAGATGACGGTTGTCTGCTTGGAGTTTTAAGATATAAAAAATGACGGATTGTAGCTTTTGTAGTACAATATTTATTAACTGATTTACTTTTAGTTATATTTTTATTTATTTTTTATATAAAGATTAAAAAGTTTTTTTTGGAGTAATAAAATGATAACAAAAATATTAGCCGCGATAGTGGGCACGAACAATGCTCGACAATTAAAGCGTATACAGCCGCTTGTAAATAAAATTAATAGTTTAGATAAAGAAATAAGTAGTTTGTCGGATGAAAGACTTGCTCTTAAGACAAATGAGTTTAGAGAGCAGTTAAGTAAAGGCAGAGACTTAGATGATATTTTGCCAGAAGCCTATGCTGTAGTGCGAGAAGTTTCTAAAAGGCGCTTGGGCCAAAGGCCATTTGATACACAGCTTATTGGCGGTATAGTTTTACATCAGGGTAAAATTTCTGAAATGAAAACTGGTGAAGGTAAAACTTTGACCGCAACTTTACCACTTTATTTAAATGCTCTTGCAGGAAAAGGTGCGCACTTAGTGACGGTTAACGATTATTTGGCAAAGCGTGACTCAGAGTGGATGTCTCCAATTTATAATTTTTTAGGACTTGAAGTTGGCGCTTTACAGAATTCTTCTAGCGATAGTGAAAGAAAAGATTTATATTCAAGAGATATTTTGTATGCAACAAATAATGAATTAGGTTTTGACTATTTGCGTGATAATATGAAGTTTAGGCTTGAAGATTATGTGCAGCGAGACTTGAATTATGCAATAGTTGATGAAGTAGATTCTATTTTGATAGATGAAGCAAGAACGCCTCTTATTATCTCTGGTGCTGGCGAAGAAGATAGTGGTCTTTATGGTGCTGCAGATAAAATAGCAAAAAAATTAAAAAAAGGTGAAGATTTTGAAGTCGATGAAAAAGACAGAGCTGTCCATATAAGCGAGTCTGGCATTGACAAAATTGAAGATTTCTTTTCTATTAAAAATTTATATGATGTAGAGAATTTAAGTATTTTGCATCATGCTAGTCAAGCTCTTAAGGCGCATAATTTATTTAAGTTAGATGTAGATTATGTTGTAAAAGATGACGAGTTATTAATCGTTGATGAGTTTACAGGACGTATTTTATCAGGAAGACGTTATAGTGATGGATTACATCAGGCTCTTGAAGCAAAAGAAAATGTAAAAGTAGAAAAAGAAAGTCATACTCTAGCTTCTATTACATTACAAAATTATTTTAGACTTTATAAAAAACTTGCTGGTATGACAGGTACAGCTGCTACAGAGGCAGAAGAGTTTCATAGAATTTATAAATTAGATGTTGTGAGTATTCCAACAAATAGACCTATGATAAGAAAAGATCAGCCTGATTATATTTTCTTATCTCAAAAAGCAAAATTTAAGGCAATAGTAGATGATGTAAAAGAACGTCATAAAAATGGGCAGCCTGTATTGATCGGTACTATTGCGGTTGAAACATCTGAGCTTTTGAGCGATATTTTTACGGTAAGTGGAATACCTCATGAAGTGCTTAATGCGAAACAGCATGCCAGAGAGGCAGAAATTGTTGCTCATGCTGGAGAGGCTGGAAAAGTTACTATTGCTACAAATATGGCTGGTCGTGGTACAGATATTAAGCTCACGCCAGAGTCGCTACAAGCGGGAGGTTTGTATATATTAGGCACAGAAAGACATGAAAGTAGACGTATAGATAATCAGCTTCGTGGTCGTTCTGGTCGTCAAGGTGATGCTGGTGAATCAAGATTTTATATTTCTTTGGAAGATGAGCTAATTCGTATTTTTGCCGGAGATACTCTCAAGCGTCGTATGTCTTTTTTTGGAATGAAAGAAGATGAGATGATAGAGTCAAAGATGGTATCAAATACGATTAGAAGTTCTCAAGATAAAGTTGAAAAGCATAATTTTGATATTCGTAAACATCTTATAGAATATGATGACGTTTTAAATCAACAAAGAAAAGTTGTATATGGCTTTAGACGTGCTGTATTAGAGGGTGAAAATAATATTTACGATTTTATACGTGATTTAATAGTAAAATCTTTGACAGTTTTAGTTGCGCAATATTGTCCTACAAGAAAAATTACAGAAGATAATATTGATTCTATTTTCACAGCAGTTTCTAGGCTTGTTGGTTTTCCTGTGGATATCATGAGAAAACAAAATTTTGATGTTTCTAACAGTGATATGTTTCTTAAAGATTTAATAAATTTTATTTTATCAGGATACGAATTATTTAGAAATCAGCAAAGAGAAGAAATTATAAAAGAAGCTGAAAAATGGATGGTGTTAGAGACAATCGATCAAGCTTGGAAGCAACACATGGTTAATATTGACCATTTAAAAGAAGGTATTGGGTTGCGTGGTTGGGGTCAAAAGAATCCATTAATTGAATATAAACGTGAATCTTTTGATATGTTCCAAGATATGATGCGAAATGTTGAGTATGAAGTTGTGCATCATTTATTTCATATTAATTTAGATAGTTTTGATAGTCATGGATTTGAAGAAAGACGTGAAAGAGAGCTTGAGCAATTAAATATGATAGCTAGCGATAGTGATTCTGATTTAGGTTCATCAGTTGAGCAAAGAGTTGTTGTTGATTCGACAGGTAGAAATGAACCTTGTCCATGTGGCTCTGGTAAAAAGTTCAAAAAATGCTGCATGAAGTAGATATAATTTTGTTTTTTAATTTTTAAGTTTATAATAAAAAAGGGCTTCAATTATTTGGGGCCCTTTAAATATAAATATAAAAACAAGTAAAAAAAGATGGAGATATTTAAAACCGTTTACGGTTTTAAATATCTCCATCGGTATAAAATTTATCTAAATTTTGTTATAATTATGTGATTTTTCTTTGTCTTTTTGAGTGCTAGATTTATTTTGTATGAAGTTTTTAGTATTTTCATTTTCATAAGCCGTTCTAATTATAAAATCTAAGTTTGAGTATTGAGTACTCCAGCCAAGAATGTCAGATGCTTTTTTTGGGTCGGCAACTAAGATGGCAGGATCTCCAGGTCTTTTATTTTTGAGTGCAATATTTATTTTTGCGCAACAAATTTGTTCAACTGCCATAACTATTTCTTTAACAGAAAATCCTTCGCCTGTGCCCAAATTAAAGCTATCGGATGTATTTCCTGCTTGTAAGTACTCAAGGGCTAATTTGTGAGCTTGCGCAATATCCCAAACATGAACATAATCTCGAATGCATGAACCATCTTTGGTTTCATAATTATCGCCAAAAATACAAAATTCTTTGTTCTCCATTGCTGCGCGCAAAACAAGCGGGATTAAATGAGTTTCTGGGTCATGATTTTCTCCAAGACCATATTGTGGCATGGCTCCGGCTGCATTAAAGTATCTTAAATTTACATAATTTAGGCCGTAAGCAATGTTAAAATCTTCTAGCGCCATTTCCACCATTAACTTATTTTTCCCGTATGGGCTGATTGGATTTTTTGTGTGTTGCTCTGTGAGTGGTAAATATTGTGGGCTGCCGTAAACTGCGCAGCTAGAAGAAAATATAAAGTTTTTTACGTTATGTTCTAGCATTACTTTTAATAATTGTACTGTTTTTACAACATTGTTTTCATAAAATTGTAATGGATTTTTTACAGATTCTCCAACTTCAATAAATGCTGCAAAGTGCATGACTGCTTTTATATTATAATTTGAGAATATATTTTTTAGTACTTTAGTGTCGGCAAAATCACTTTTTATAAGTGTAGCCCAGTTGTGATCAAAAGATTGTTTATGATTTAGAGTGTCTAGTATTATTATGTTATATCCTGATTGAGACATTAGATATGCCGTGTGTGAGCCGATATAGCCAGCTCCACCTGTAATTAAAATAGATGGTTTCATGATTATGCCCTTTTTAGTTGTAAGTTTTATTGAAATTGTTTTAACATAAATTTAAAAAAGGGCATATCTTTTTATTAACTATTTTACGTCGGCAGGCTTCAAGTCTGGTTTGCTATATTTTTTTTTATATTTTTTTGCGTTTTCATCTGTAGGTTTTTTTAGTGCTGAGTTTGGAGTATTATTTAATATTTTTATTATTTCTGTATAATCTTTATTTGAGGTTTTCTTTGGTAGATACGGAGTTAAATTTTTAAGTTCTTTTATTTCTTCTTCTGACGGAAATGGATTTTGTGTTTTTGATTTTACAGGATCTAAAGAGATTTCTATGTATTTTTTTGCTATTTTATCTATTAATTCAATGCCTTTTTTACGTTTTGCCTCAAATTCTTTTGGATCAGTTTGTACTGCTACAGAAAATATTTTTGAGTTAAGTAACATAAAAATTGTTACTGGTATAAATATAAAAAATTTTTTCATAATAACTCCCTTTATTTTATTAAATTTTATTCTGATTTTATTGTATAAAATTGTATTAATAAAAGTAAATAGTTTTTAATAAAAAGTGCTGTTTAAAAACAAAAACAGGGAGAATTATTTCCCTGTTTTTGTGTGAGTGTTTATTGGTTTGATTTTTAAGTTAATTTATCAAATTAACTAATTTAACAAATTAAAATGATATTCCACCTTTTGCCCATACTGTCCAACGATTTAATGTTACGTTTTCAAAATCAAATTCGTAAGATCCACCTAGATCAAAGAATAATGGATATTCTCTTTCATCAAAATGTCCTCCTACAGATAGATACAGTGTGTTTATAAGCATAGAAGGATGTGTTGCTGATTCTAAATCTAAATCACATTTTTTGATTATTGATGTAGAATATTGTTCTATTGGCGTAGTTATATTAACTAATTCTGGTGAGGATATATTCAGTGATGGATTAGCTATATAAATACTGTTATCTCTTGAGATTGTTCTTAAAGGCATAGTGTTACCGCCGCCCTCTGCTGCTTTTATAGCTGCGCCTTCTTTCCAGCAACATAAATCTAGGCACTCTGTTTGTCGCCAGAACATGTTATAGCCTACTTCACCACGGAATTTTTTTGAAGATAATATCAATGCTGTATTTATCGCAGTAGATAGTCCAGGTCTTACATCAACGCATTGAGTAAATGTATTTATACCTGGTGAAGATAAGTATTGAGCGGCATTAAGGTTTCCAGCGGTTTCTAATGCTGCGGCTTCTTGTGCTTGTTCTTCACTGGTGTAAACTTCCATGTATCTACTCCAAGGTTTACCTTTTAAGTCGAAAGATCTTATTTGTTCTCTCTCAAATAAGTACATGCCGTTTATATCGTGAGCAGCTTCTAGCAATATATCGCCAGCTTCATTTTCCCAAAAAGTACCTTTTAAATGCATACCTTTTATAATTCCCCAGTGCCCATCATGTCCAACTAGAGGTTCAAATACATAATGATTGCATCTTTTGTTTCCTGTTGGGATTAATAATCCTACGTATCCGTCTAATGTTACGCTGCTACATTTTAATGTTTCGTAGCCGATCATAAGCGTAATATCTGCAAGTCTTGTTTTTGAGCATTCAGAGCAGTTGCTAATTTTTCCGTATTTCCATGAGGGTTGGTTAAATGCCTGAGTCATGCTGTTATAAAATGTTTGATCTAGTCCAGGTACGACTAAAGCTTCGCCTGAAGTTGTAATACATTCTGATAAACACATTGTTGTTTCTATGTGCGTCAGTGGTGTTGAAATTTCAAAGTACCAGTGTTTTTTGTCTGGATCATAATTATCGAAAAATCTATTTATATTTTGTCTGTAAACGAGGCCTAGACCAACTGTACTTACGCTAGGACAAAATGATATAGTGCCGTTATATATAGAGTCTTGTAATACTACATTGAAGTTTTGGGGACAAATATCCCCATTTGTTCCACTTACTACGAATTTATTTTTGCAATATGGTGTGAAGTATTGTGCCAATCTATCTGAATGTGTTGATTTGCCGCCAAAAATTGCAGCTTGGAATGCGCCGCCGTGACCATTTTTTCTTATATCCATTCTATCTCTAAAGCCTATGAGATATTCTGGAGAGCCAACTTGCCATTGAGGATTCATCGTAAATGTTGATTTAGCTTGTACTCTGCATTCGCAGTGATTACTGTTTGAGCATCCACCACAACAAGAGTTGCCATATTCTGTTATGCAAGATGCAGAAGTATCACATGTGCTGCAAGGGTTACATGGATATAAAATCGTAGATGTAGATAATAATAAAATCGATAAAAATATTTTTGTAAATCGATTCATTGGTTCTCCTTTTTTGCCCTCTTGATTTGTTATACTTAGTGTGCTATCGAAAATCATATGAGGGTTGTTGGTTAAAAATTAAAAAACATTCAAATTACAATACAATTTATTTATTAACATTTTGGTTTTTATAAAGTCAATCTATAGCGTATAAATTTTAAAAAACTTCAAATTGGTTTGTTTCTTGTAATTAATTTTTTTCGTGTTTTCTGGATTTAATATTCATTTAATTTTATTTTGCATTATAAGAAGAGCATATTTTTATGCTATAATTTTTCGCAAATTTAAATACAAAAAAGCGCTGCGATTTTTGGATCGTAGCGCTTTTACTAAAAAATTGTTTATGTGTTTTATTTGAATGTATTTTTATCGAATACTGGAGAATTGAAGTCGATATCTAAGCTGCCAAGTGATTTGTTTATTTTAGATTGAAATTCGTCTCTTACTGCTAAAGGGCAATTGTTATATGCATAAGATATTAAGGCAATTAATCTAGGTTTTTTATTTGAAGAATCGCTATTTTGATCAGTATTTATTTTCTTTATTTCTTTTCCTGCGGCAACCAGTATATTCATTATTTCTCTTATGCGAATATTTATTATTGTGTAGTCGCTTTTTCCAGAAACCTTATCAGAATATTGCAAAGAACTTTCTAGGTCATTAAATAATTTTTCCATATTTAATTTTGAACTAGTATAAAAAGTTAATTTATCAACTTTTTCTGCAAAAATAGGCTTTACAGATTCGCTTTTAAGTAACTCTTTCATTTTGCCAGTTCTTCTAAGGGTAAATTTTTTGTCTTTGATATCAGAATAAATAGTTCTAGATTTTTGTTCTTCAGCTTGCTCTTCAAAAGGTTTTTCTAAATTACTAACACTTGATTCTTTTGATTTTGTAACTCTTGGCAATTTTTCTTTCGGAGCTCTACTTATTCTGCCTGGTCTTGTTGGCTTTGGCCTAACAATTTCTTTTTTTTCTTGTTTTGGTTTTTGCTCTTGCTCAAAACTTTCTTTAATGATAACTATTTTTTCTTTTTCTATGTTTGGATTATATAACATAACCCGTCTATCTTTATTTGGGGTAGATATTATAGCAAGTTGCTTATCTTTATCTCCATTATCAAGACTTTGCTGTTCTTGCATAGCATTTAAAATACTACAGGTTATAAAAAGTCCTGTTGTAAAGCTTGAAGTTAGTAAATTTAATATTAATTTTTTCATAAAAATTTTTCCAGAAATTATATTATTTTTACTATAAAAGAGGTTATATTTTATACAGCCTCTTTTATAGTTTTATATTTTTCTATAATTTAATTTTATTCTTTCTCTTCTTCTCCTGCGCCAGTTTTTTCTATTATTTCTGTTTTTCCATATCTTAAAATATTTGCTGCTTGAATTCGTTTTGCTATGTTTTCAATTTCTGTGTTCCTTTTGGCTGTTTCTGCATCGTTTTTTATTAAATCTGTACTCTTGCCGGCTTTTTTTAGGTCTTCTATTCTTTTGTCCCTAAGTTTTTTAAGTCTTTCTTCTGTTTGCTTTAATTTGCTAGTAAATTCGTCTAGATCAGGAGGAAGAATTTCTTCCCCTTCGACTACAGGAGTTGATATAGATGGTGCAGTTTGTTTTCCGCGTTTAAACCCGAGTTCTTCCATTTGCATACCAAAATCTATTATATTTAGTAATTCTCTCATTTCTATAGAAAGACGATCTATAATAATCTCAGGCATTATTTTTCTTGCAGCGTCAAAAAGTTTTTTTTGTAATTCCGAAATAGAAGAAGATTTTGATTCAAGAACATCAATTCCATTTTTTTTATAATAATCTATTAACGCTTTGATATTTATATCATAATTATCAAAACCTAACTCTTTTTTTAATGATACGAACTCCTTAAGTATATTGGATATTGGATTAAGACATTCATCGCGAAGTTTTTGACATTTATTTTTTGCAAAATCTTCTCTTAGAACTAGATCAAAAATACCATTTTCTGATACTATAAATAATAAAACGGAATTATCTTTAAATTCGAATTTTCTTTTAATTTCGCCAAGAGAAAGAATTCTGTTTCCTTCTTTAATTGATGCAAAAAAAGTAGTATTGGGTTTAATTTTTATTTCCTTTGCAGTATTTTTGTCGTCAATAGATTGAACAGATATATCTTTTTGTGTTAAATTTGATATTAAAATAGACCAATCACAAAATAGATTTTTTGTGAAAAAACTTATTGATAAAAGTATAACTATTTTTAATTTATTCATAATAATATTCCCTTTAATTATATTAAAAATTACTACTATTTATAATTATAGGTCTCCTTCTATAAACTCTGGTTCTTCTTCTTTTGCTCCTTCCACTGATACTTCTGGTGCCACTAATGGCGCTCCTGGTACTAATGGTGCTACTGCTGGCGCTCCTGGTACTATTACTGTCGATCCTGATCCTACGGGTTGTGCTGATTTTAATTTATCAATCATTGATTGTTCAGCATTTTTTATTAATTCTTGTATTTCTAAGGCTATTTTTCTCATTTCTTCTGTTGTAAACGATGAAGGTTCATAATAGCTTAGAAGTTTTTCTACTTTATTTTTGATCATCGTTTTATTAGCATTTTTATCTACTTCTAGAATTAGATATGGTTGTTGGCTTAATTCTAATTTTTTGAATAATTCCAACTGTTTGGAGAGCCATGAAGCTATATCTAAAATTATAATTTCTATTTTTTCAGGATTATATCCAATAATAGGATCTTTTGCATTAGGCATAAATTTGTGTAGTAAAATTTCAAAATATTTTTTCTGTTCACTTACATTTTTTAAATCTTCATCTATATATTTTTCGATTATTATATTTGCAAGTATATTCCTTGCCATTTTTTTACTTTCAGGATAATTCTTCCCTCCGCGTTTGAATGTTTTATAGGCTTCGCTATTCTGTCCAATCATTAAAAAGTCGTAATATTTTTGAATTAAATTTACTGGTATTAATAGATCATTAAGAATTTCTTCTGCAGGTTTTCCAAATGTATTGTTAAAACGATTTAACGTCTCGGTTAAATCGTTTTTGCTAGCAGCATCAAGTTTTTCATTTGTTGGATCAACTAGTTTAAGATTTTTATCTAGTATATGTTTTTTTATAGCATCATATTGTTTTTTGTATATATTTTGTGTTTTTCTTAGTTTTTTTGTTGGAACAGGTGGTTTTAAGCCGCGCTTTTTAATCTCCAATTGAATATGGTGTAGTTGTTTTTTATAAAAATTCAACCTATCTTCAGCTTGTTTTAATTGTTTTTCAATATTAGAAATTTCATATTTTAAATTATTTAGTCTTTTAAAAAGTTTTTCTGCGTGTGTATCGGTTTCAAGTTCTTCTACAGATTTTGCAATTACAAGTTCTGACTTTTTTGTTGTAGGAACAGGCGGTTTTAAGCCTAGAGATTTAATTTTTTTATGAGTCTCGCGTAATTGATTTTTATGAATTTCCAACCGAACTTTAGCACTTTTTAATTGTTTTTCAGTGACATAAATTAAATATATATAATTATTTAGTTCTTTAAAAAGTATTTCATCGGATACTTTTTTTATTTTGCTTTCTAGCATTTCTAATGCTGGTTTATCTATAGGTTCTGGCATATCAGAATAATCAACTGGAGGAGGCATTATAGCTAGCAATGGTTTTTCTGGGTTGTTTTTATCATATTTTGATACAAGTACAACAGAAGTCATATTTTTTTTAAGTAAATCGAAATTTTTGAAAACAAATTGGCTTGTATTTTCTGCAAATTTTTCACCTAGATTTAAATTTTTGGCAATTGGTCTAAGATAATCTCTAATTCTTTGTAAATCATTAATATTATTGTCAATTAAATGTGAAACAGGTTCTTGTGCGATTTGCCTAAAATTATCTGGAAATACGAGAGCTCTTGTTTCAGGGTTAAGTTTTAATGCTAATATAGAGTCTGTAACTATTTGTGGGATTTGTTCTGATACAGGTATTACTGGAATTAAATTGTTTTTTATATATTCGTAATTGTCTGCTATTGTTTGAATAGCTTTCTTTTTTTCTGTAGTATTTGCAGGTCCAGTTATTTTTTCAATTTCTTTAGTAGATGCGGCTTCATTTTTAATAATTCTTGGTAATTGATATTGAATATCTATAGGTAATTGTTGTAGTTGTTTTATTAATTCGGAGCTTGGTTTTTCTATAGGTAATTTTTCTGGAAATTCGGCGATAATGCCGGGTTTATCCACTCCAGGTATTTCTTTGAAAACGCCTATAGGCTTTATGATAATATCTGCTATGTTATCTGGATCTGCTCCAAGCATTTTTTGGTCAACGATAAAATTTCTTAGGTAGGCAATATTTATTTTTTTACCTTTTGATGGCATTGTTTTAGCTACTTCAAATACGATGTTGCCTTTATATTTTTTTGGAGAATATGGTATAAGGTACTTAATTCTTTGCAATTCTTCAATTGTTGGGCTTTCTCCAAGTTTTGCTTCACGGGTTATTTTATCGACTAATGTAACGAATTCTTTTCGTTTTGCTTCAAATTCTTTTGGGTCCGTTTGTACCGCCGGGGCATATGATATGGTGCTTGATAAAAGCACAATTGAGATGGGAATGATTAAAAAATATTTCGACTTCATAGAATCTCCTGTTTTGGGGGTTATAATAAATATTATTTATATAAATATTAAAAAAGTTAAAGCAAAGTAAATATTTTAAATGTTTACATAAAAAATTATGCTTAGAGCTTATCCGAAAATTAATTTGAAATAAACAAGCCCCTTAAAATTGGCTATATTATAACCAAGAACAAAAACAAAGAAGGGGCTTGTTATGAAGAAGTATATACCAGATTCGTTGTGGTTTGAAATAGAAAGTGTAATTCCTAAAAA
>LBOA01000029.1 GCA_000989195.1 candidate division TM6 bacterium GW2011_GWF2_30_66 | reverse complement strand
GAACGAAACCGTTGATTGTGGATTTTGGTGATTTTTATAATGTGAATTTGAATTCTTAAATAGGCGCCCGTAGCTCAACTGGATAGAGTAGCGGTCTTCGAAACCGTTGGTTGCAGGTTCGACTCCTGCCGGGCGCATTTTGATGAGATAAAATTTGATTGATTTTGTTGATAGAGTAAAGTTTTCCCGAGCATCCTGAGCCTGACGAAGGACGAAACCGTTGGTTGCAGGTTCGACTCCAACCTACGCCCCTATGGAGCTTTGGTTGACACGCCTGCCGGGCGCATTCTTAATAAATGTAAATAAAATATATTTTGGGTATAATTTTATGTGTAAATTTTTTAAATTTATAATTTTTTTAAATATTTTTATGTACTCTGGTCTCTTTATGCAAAATTTATTTTCTATGGATAATGTTTTAAAATTAAGTGAAAAATCGAAAGAAAGTTCGAAAAATAATTTTCCAATTAAAGAAAGTTTAATAACATTTTCTAAAAGTGAAATATTTAAAAGTCATATTGAAAGATTGAATGATGGGCATAAAAGAATAAAAAAAATATTTACAAGTAGGCTTAATGATAAAAATTTATTGTTGTATGAAAAATTTATTATATCGCTAAAAAAAGAGTTTGAAGACAAGCATATAACAGATTGTTTTTTGTTGCGTAAAAAAAATAGTATATTAAATTTATCTAATCTTAATTGTAAAGATATAGACAAGTTGTTTGTAAGATTTGGTATTGATTATGTTATAAAAGGTTTTCATGAAAGTTGGCAGAAAAAAATATATGAAAGACTTTTATATTTTAATGAGGTAGATAATAATTGTAATTATCAAATTTTTATAACTTTTGATGCCTTTGAGCAGCCGATTTTTGGAATTTATAAGGCGCATGATATTATCTCTGATGGAGATTCTTTTTGTTAAATAGTTGTAAAAAAGTTTTTAAAATTATTATATTAAGTTTGAATTTATGTTTTTTTGATATGAAAATATTTTATAATTATTTTTTATATACTGGAGACGCAATATGATATTAGGTGCGATAGGTGCAGCATTAGTTGTATTATTGGTATTTCTTATTTCATGGTCAATAATGGCTTATAATAATTTTGTTCGTACAGATGCATTGGCTCAGGAAGGTTGGAGTGGTGTTGATGTGCAGTTGAAAAGAAGATATGATCTTATTCCAAATTTGGTTGCTGTAGTAAAACAGTATGCAACACATGAAAAAGAGACTCTTGAGCGTGTTATTAGTATGCGTTCAATTTCTGCAGGTGCGACAGATATAAATCAAATTGCCAAAGCAGAGGCTGGACTTACACAAGCTTTGAAAACATTATTTGCAGTGGCAGAAAGTTATCCGGATTTAAAAGCAAATCAAAATTTTTTATCTTTACAAAAAGATCTTGGTGATATTGAACATGAAGTGCAACTTGCAAGACGTTATTACAATGGTGCTGTAAGAAATTATAATGTTTTGGTTGATGTTTTTCCTTCAAATATGATTGCAAAATTTGCAAGCTTTCAAAGACGACCATATTTTGAAATGGAAGATGGTGAGAGACAGGCTCCTAGAGTTCAGTTTTAATTTTTTATAATTTTATAAAAGCCAGCAGAGATTTTTTAAATTTTTAGCTGGCTTTTATTTTGATATTTTTCAAAATTATTTTTTTTATGGGTGATTTGTGAGGCGAATAATTTATAAATTTTTATTTTTATTATTATTTTTTAAATTTCAAATATTTTGTGATTCTAATTTTAATTATCTGGATCAGTATATTGAGTCTTTTGATAGTGAAATAAAAGTAAATGAAGATGCATCTATTGATGTGCAAGAGACAATTATTTACGTGAATAAAGGTAAAAGAGTAAGGGGAATTTATAGAGATTTTCCTACAACTTATTATACGTATAAAGTTTTTAAGCATGTAACTGGTTTTGATGTTATTAGTGTCAAACGAGATGGAAATCCAGAAGACTATCACATAGAGTATGTTTATGGTGGCTATAGAGTTTTTTTTGGGAATAAAAATATATTTTTAAAGCCAGGTAAATATGTTTATAAAATAAAATATAAAACAAATAAATCATTAGGTTTTTTTGATAAATTTGATGAGCTTTACTGGAATGTAAATGGAACTGGTTGGTTAATGCCAATAGCTAAAGTTACTGCCAAAGTTGTTTTACCAGCAGGGATCTCACAAAAAGATATAATTTTAACTGGCTATACAGGTTTTGAGGGTGAATCTAAAAAAGATTATATAGCTGCTTTTGATGAAAGTGGTGTTCCGGTTTTTTATTCTACAAAAAGGTTTGAAGAGGGCGAAAATTTATCTATAGTTGTTGATTGGCCAAAAGGGTTTGTTGTTGCTCCTAGTAAGTTTGATAAAATTGTATATTTTATAAAAGATAATATTTTGTTTTTAATTTCTTTAATTTTATTTTTTATATTTTTAATTTGGTCAATAAATTTATATATCAAAAAACGTATAACACAAAAATTTGGAACGGTTATTCCATTGTTTTATGCGCCAAAAGATTTGACGCCTGCTGGCGTGCGATATATTTATAAAATGGGTTACGATTCTAAAATATTTGCAGCAGAAATTATTAATATGGCTGTTAATGGGTTAATTATAATAAAATATGATAAAAACAAGTTTTTTGGTGGCGGGAGTTATACGCTGTTTAAAGGTGAAAATTTTGATTTGCATACTTCGCAAAAACACGGGTATTTGTTGGATTTGTTATTTAGGAACATGTCTTTTTTTGGGGCTACCTTTACACAAGCAGATTCAATAAAGCTTAATCAAAGTAATAGTAAAATAATACAAAAAGCAGTTGAAAAGTTAGAGACGACTCTTAAAAGCAGTTTTCAGAGAAAGTACTTTTTAGATAATACCGGATACGTAATTTTTGGCGGGGTTATAGGTTTTTTAATTGTTCTTTTTGGTGTTTTTGCAGAAAGCAATGCAATATGGAGTATTTTTGCACTTGTAGCAGCTGTTTTTGGATTATTTAGTTATTTATTAAGTGGCTATACCAAAGAGGGGTTAAAAACAAAAACAGAAATAGATGGATTTAAGTTGTTTTTAGAAACAACAGAGACCGATAGACTAAAAGTTATTGGTACGCCGCCTACAAAGACGCCAGAATTATATGAAAAATATTTACCTTATGCGGTAGCATTGGGGGTGGAAAGACAGTGGTCAAAGCAGTTTGCGCCAGTTTTTGAGGTTATGAAGCAGCAGGGGCATCCATATATGCCAATTTGGTTTATTGGTAATGGCGGGTTTGGTAGTTTTGATTCAAATGCATTTTCAGCCGATCTCAGTAGAGCTGCAACAGATTTGAGTAAAAAAATGAGCAATACGTCAGGTTCTGGCGGTGCTGGCAGCTCTGGTGGCGGTAGAGGTGGCGGAGGCGGCGGCAGCTGGTAATTATAGATGATTTTTGTAGTTAGTCTAATTTTTTATAGAAAAATGACAAAATGTTGCTAATATAGTATATTGTATTGGTAAATTTTTTGTGCCCGTAGCTCAGTTGGATAGAGCGGCAGATTCCTAATCTGCAGGCCACAGGTTCAATTCCTGTCGGGCACACCAACTTACGATACTTGGGAACTATGGTTGGTATTTCAGTAAATTTATGAAATTTAATAAAAATAAAGTATCTCGAAAAAAAATTATGAAAAAAAAATATGTTATTATTGGAAATTCTGCAGCAGGTTTGGCCGCTGTAAATAGATTAAAAGAGCTTGATCCTGAGGCAAAAATTATTTGTATATCTAAAGAATTGGAAAAGCCTTATAATAAATGTCGTTTAACTGATTATTTGTCTGGTAAAATGCCAGAGCAGGGCGTTTTTTTAGGTGAAAATGAGTATTTGCCTGGAAATAATTTTTGTTTAGCGAGTGAAAATGTACAAGAAAATGGGATAGAATTTATTTTTGGTGTGAAAGTTGATAAAATTGCGTCTGATAATAGCATGGTTCTGTTAGATAATGGAAAAGAAATTTCTTTTGACAAGCTTTTTATAGCAACAGGAGCAAAGCCGGTAAGACTAAATATTCCTGGGGCAAATGATAATGGAACTTTTGTTTTTCATACTCTGCAAGATACGAATAATATTTTAAAATTTATTAAAGATAATAAGCCAAAGCGCGCTGTTATAATCGGCTCTGGAATGACAGGTATGGAGTGTGCTAGCGCATTGCATGAAAGAAAAATTGAAGTTGATATAATTGAGCTTAGTACGCATATACTGCCAAGTTGTTGTGATAAGATTGGCGCTGAATTTATTGAGAACGCTATTGCAAAAAAAATCTCAGGTTTTTTGGATATGACTGGGCAAAATTGCCAAGAGAGGAATAAAGAAAAAACTGGGGTAAGTATTTATCATAATGAATCTGTAAAAGAGATAATTTCTGAAAATGGAAAGCTATCATGTGTGGTGTTAAATTCTGGCAAATTTATAGCTACAGATATGGTTGTATTTGCAGTAGGTGTAAGCGCAGATATTCAGTTGGCAAAAGATGCTAAAATAGAAACTGGTGAATTTGGTATAATTACAAATGATTTTATGCATACAAATGTAGCAAATATTTATGCTGGTGGCGATTGTGCACAAGTAAAAGATATTTTAACTGGTAAATCTATAAGGAGTAATGCTTGGCATGATGCGACTACCCAAGGGCAAATAGCGGCAGATAATATGTATTTGTCTGGATTTAATCAAGCTGTTTTACCAGAAAGTTCTAGTTTTATAGAATCAGCGTTTGATAGTAAGCCAGTTGAAAGTTTTCCTGTTAAGTATATTGGAGCTTTACCAACATCGTATTCTGATATTTTTGGTATAAATTTTGCATCTTATTTGGGAGTAATAAATCATCAATTAAAGTATGATTTTATTTTTGATGTTGGTCCGGATTTTTATAATAAAATTTGGCTTCAAGATGGATTTGTTAAGGGTTTTGTACTTATTGGGGATATAAGTAAAATTGGCAAGCTAAAAAGAAGTATAATTGCTGGGAAAAGGCTTGAGTTATAGGGTTTTAGGGCAGGTTTTTGTTTGTTTTATAAAAAAGTGTATAATATTAGTATATTTGTTTTGATATAAGCTATTTTGTTAAAAATTTAAATAGGGTATAAAAATTATGTTATATATTTTAAAAAATAATTTACTATGGACGCAAGGGTTGCCAATAGTTTTAGTTTTGGCGGCAGTTGCAATATTTTCTATAATATTTTTTAGGCCTTTGCTTGTTTTGGTTTTATTATTTTTTATATTTAGCGTATATTTTTTTAGAAATCCAGAACGAGTATGTAACGAGGCTATTAATGACCAATCGGTTTTGGTATGTCCTTCTGATGGTAAAGTTATAGCAGTTGAATATGATAAAGATAATGGGTTTGAAGGTTATACACAAAAAGTTTCTGTTTTTCTATCTGCTTTTGATGTTCACGTTAATTGGGTGCCAACTTCAGGTTTGGTTCAAGAAGTGAAATATAGAACTGGAACTTTTAAGTTTGCATTTTTACCAAAAAGTTCTGAGTTTAATGAAAGAAATGATTTACTTCTTTTGTGTACCAATGGTAAAACAATAAAAGTAAGACAAATAGCCGGTATGGTTGCCAGAAGAATATGCTGTTGGGTTGGTGATGGTGATAATCTAGAGCGTGGTTATAAATACGGAATGATAAGGTTTGGATCCAGAATGGAAATATTTCTTCCAGAAACAGTTAAATTGTCTGTTGGTGTTGGCGACCGTGTTTATGGTGGACAAACAGTTTTAGGTAGGTGGTAATATGGCGGTATCATTAAAAGGATTAAAAACTTTAAAACTAAAAAATTTGAAAAAAAGGGGCAAGCAAAATCTTTTTGTTGTCCCTTTTTTGTTTACTTTTGCGAATGCCGTTTTTGGTCTTTTATCAGTTATCAAAACGCTTGAGGCTGATTTTGTAGCTGCAGCATATTGTATAATTTTGGCTGCTGTGATGGATTTTTTTGATGGAAAATTGGCAAGAGCATTCAAAACAACAAGTTGTCTAGGCATGGAGTTGGATTCTCTTTGTGATGCTATATCTTTTTGCTTTGCGCCTGCAATATTACTTTATAGTTGGTATTTTTGTAATTTTGGAATTTTTGGCACTTTTTTAGTTTGTTTATATTTGTGTTTTGGTTTACTTAGACTAGCGAAATTTAATATTATTAGCTTAAATAAAGAACAAAATCTTTCTTATTTTATTGGACTTCCTACGACGTTAGCCGCTTTTTTTATCTCTACGCTTATTATAAGATTTGAAATAATATCTAATAAAATATTTCCATTTTTGCAAAACCCAATTTATATGTTCTTGTTAATTTTTTGTATTTCAGGTCTAATGATATCTAGTGTTAAATTCCTGTCTCTAAAAAAACTGAACTATAAATTATTATTATTTGCCGGATCTATTGGAATAATTATTTATGTGCCGTGCTTTTTGGCAGGACTACCGCTATTATTTATTGGTATACTGTCTTATACTTTGAGTTCTGTGATTTATTATGTTTTTTCTAATAGCTTACGATTTCTAAATAAGTTTTTTTAAAAAGAGGGTAAATAAAATATTTTGATCTATGTTTATCCGGGGCGAAAAATGATATTGCCCCGGCGACCTGTATGCTTTTTTTTAATTTACTAATTTTAGTCCACATCATTATCTTCCATAGTATGGTCTATACCATCATTCAATTCCTCAGGTTCGATATTTTGTTCAGGCTTTTTATTAAGTTTTTTAATCTTAGAATCAAATGCATTTTTTACATTTTCAATAATTACGGTCTTTATGTTTTCAGCTCCAGGATAACCTCTTATTGTTAATCTATCTATAATCTCCTTTTCCTTAATTTCAGTATTATCTTGTGAAGCGAATTTATTTAATTTATCAATGTCTTGGTTGAGCCTCTCCAAAAATATACGCTCATTTCTGCTACGACCAGCTTTAACGATTTTACCAATTAAATCATTTCTCGTTTCTTGGTCAGTGTACTTCATGGCAGAAATATTTATAATTTTTTCTGTTAGAAATCTATTGAAAACATCATTGTCAGATATTTTTTTACCATTAATTACCCCATATTGTCTTGTGATAGTTTCCTTGATCTCTTTATCAGAAGTATTATCAACCATACGGGTTATTATAGTTATTAATTCAAGCTCAGTACGCTTATCAACTTTTTCTTTTTCCGCTGTCATAAAATTGTCGTATGGCTTATAATCCTGCCCAAATAATCTGTGAATATATGCTGTTATTCTAGGCTCTTTAACCCTATTATCATTCAAAGAGTCTGCAATAAACCATGAATATTCCTTTTTACCTGTTTTTACAACAAAAAGGCAAATCCAATGGTCTCCAATAGGATTGCCGTTGCTTTTCATTAGTCCCTTTGGATCAACGAAAATATTTGCAGCCTCACTTTGAGTGTAGCCATTTTCTACTATACCTTTTTTAAAAACAAAACCCGTAAAGAAGCCCTCTTTCTGCGACTCTAAATTAACAACCTCCAAACCTGGCACGTTAAAATCTTCATAACCCTCAAAAATCTTAATGTTGCTACCTTTTATCTGCTCCAATTCATGCATATTAAGATTAATTGGGAAACCATAAATATTTAATGTTTTAGCCGATTTTTATTTGATCTAAAATTTTCCGATATTTCCTTGGCCCCTTTATTGTAAGACTTGTCAAAATATTCTATAAATTTTAAACAATTAAAACAAGCTCTAGGACCACAAGTATTACCCTCTGGCTGCCCGTCAACCTCTAACTGATAAACATGATTAGTCGTATCTCCAACCTTGAAAGAATTTTCGCCAATAAATATGTCATTTTTTCTGGCAAAATCAACTAGCGCTTCGACTTTTATTGCTGCAGCACTATTTTTTGATTTCTCTTTTTTTGATGATTTTGAAACAGGATATTTAGGCTCTAATGGCGTTTCTGCTGATTTATCTATAGACTTCTTAGGCTCTGGAGCCGCTTTATTTGGCAGAAAATCTTTTTCTATCAATGTTTTTTTTACTTTTTGTTTTAATACAGGGGTATCAATATCTAAATTTTTTAAATATTTTATAAATATTTTTTTTATTTTATCAGCATTTTTTAATTGTCGTAATTGACCATATAAACCACTTTTAAATATTCCGTTTATAGATGTATAATTTTTATGTTCAAAAATTATTCCTATACCTTTTGTGATATCTAAATTACATTTATCTAAATTTGCAGCTTCCATTATTTTTATTTTTGTTTTTTCACTGAAAGATTTTTTGAGAAAAACTTTTTCTGGCCCTTCTTTTCTGAGTATTTCAAAAAAATTATCTTCCAAGTCAATATAAAATATAACATTATTTAGCATTTCTTTTTTCTGATTTTTTTCACCTTCAGTAATTTTGCCTGAATCTAAGTCATTATTAGTTTTGAGTTTCTCATTATAGTCTTTTTCTTCTTTGTTAATTTTTTCTTTCTCAATGCCTATTTCTTCTTTAATTCGTATACAATCAGAATCCTCTGTCTTAATTGTCTTATCAATATCATCCATTAATTTCTCGTTTTGGTTTTCTATAACTATATTTTTTGAAATTTCTTTCTCTATGCGCTTTATTTCATCATTTATTTCTTCTTCCCTTTGTTCATTTTCTAATAAACCAGAAATAGCTTTCTTTTCTTTATTTAGGTCTTTTACTTTTATTTGTAGCGTACAAATTTTTTGTTTTATATTATTATTCTTATTATCTATTTCATTGCAATAATTCAAAAGTTTATCTTTGTTTCTTTCAGCATTGTCTATCGACCAAAGATATCGTTCTAGATTTAAAATTCGCCTCTTCTTCATCGCAATTTTAATTGCCTCTAAATTCTTCCTAATAATATTTCCGGTTAAGGTAATTAAACCATTGCAAGATTTTCTATCGTACTTAAAATTGAATGTTGGAAAATTGTTAAAATTAAACGTAAAATTATCGCTATTGCTCTCGTTTCCTATACTAGCTTTCTGTCCACCAACAAGCGTCATATAAATTATTGTAGGAATTTGCCAATCATGAAATTTTTTTTCATTTTCAGGCTTTCCTTTATCTGGATTTTCGTCAAAAATATAAAATGCACTCTTCTTTACCGCTTCAATTATCTCAGGAGCTATCATCTTATCATTATCTTTAGAGGTTACTTGTGGAAAAGGCAAACCCTTTTTTTCCATTTCTATTTTATTTCTCATCAACTCTTCGCCTAATGTCCCAGCATGAGTATCACTGGAATCAAAAATAAATATAATATCTGGAGCACTGCCTTCTGTTATGCCGTGAGCAATATCCTCAGGTCTTCTATATAATGAATCAACAGGTATATTTGCAATCAATCCAGCATCATGAAGACAAAGAATTTCTTTACCATAAAAACCTACAAAATCTTTATCATTTTCCATAAAATTATTAAATTCACAATTGATTAGATTTTCGTCAAAGTTACTATGTCTAGTCTTATGAATATTTTCATCTATATTCTGTTTTGCGACACCGGTAATAGCAAAGGATGGCGAGCAGGTAAATGCTGATCCACAGGTAGCCATAATTAATTCTAGGCCTGGTTCTGGACCAATTAAAAATGTCCCTCTTTCAAAAGAATTTTCTATTTTATCAGAAATATTAAACAATTTAGCTGTATTGTCAGTATAAAATTTATTACCAAAATAAAATTTACTACCAAATGTTTTTATGTTTATACATGCACCATTTTTTCCAAAATAGCGACTTCCAAATTCCCATGGTGTAAAAAAACATGGCTCCAAAATAGGCTTTTCACCACCTTTATGTTTTTCAGCCCTTATTTCAAAAATTGGAATAAAAGTTGAGCCATTTTCAACATTTTCTCTAATGTTTGATAAGTACAAATTTTCATAGTCTTCTTCGCTAACCAAACCATTTAAAAAGGTTTCTTTTAGAATTTGTCCAAATGCATTTACTATTCCCTTAGGTCTATACCAAGCCATTTGCTTAGAATAATCCATTTTAATTAAATTAAGACATTGTTCTGAAGTCGGTATACCTGTTAAAGGAATATAATTCATCTTTTCTTCGCCGGAGCATAAAATAATATTTTCAATAAAGTTTTCAATTGATGTTCCATCTTTTCTCATGATCCATGGAGCAAGCATCCAAGATGAACCAGAAAGTGCAGAAAAATATGTAATACAATCCAATAAACCTGTATCTATAGCTCCTTTAACAAATCCTGTTGTAGACAACCTGGCTCTCACTCCACCTCCACTGCCAGCAAATCCGATAGACAAAGGAATCTCGTAATCCTTAAACTTATCCTCTAAAAAATTTTCCTGTTTTTCTTGTATTACTCGCATTCTATGATTTACAGAAACTATCTCGCCTGCAGAGGCTATAGACTTTTTATTCCCTAACTTTCGTATACTTATATTCTCACCTTCTAAATGGGGATTTTTTGTCGCACCAGAAAGTGTGTATCCCATTGAAATATCTACTTTCTCATCAGGTTTAAGGGTCAAATAATTTTCGAATTCTTTTTTAACGCGGTTAGTAGCGTAAGAGTAAATAATTTCTAATCCATTTCTAAGTATACCATACCTATCTTCTTCAGAACAATCTTGTATATCTTCATCATACCCACTTATTTTGAAGCATCGAGTGTTGTTTCCAGAAATAGCACTACCAGTATCTGTACCTTTTGGATCCTTAAAATTATCAAAATGTTTTTCCCTAAATTCACCTTTACCTATCTTAAATCTAAAAACATTTCCATCGATATTATTTTTTATCAATGGCATATACTGTCTCCATATTGTAGATTCTACTACTTGCTCGCCGTCAACCCCTATTACAAAATTTTCACCATTATACTCAATTGTTAAAGATTCTCCAGTTCTATTAAGAAAAATAATTCTTGCAGCTTCTGCAATAAAAGTACAACTAAAAAGAAACAAAAGACTAAAAAATTTTGACATTATTCGTATATTCACGATACCTCCGTTATTATTTTAAAAAGTTAGAATTATACTATTAAATAAACTCGCTCTATATTATATATTTTATCACGAATTTAAATAATTGCAAGTAGAAATTTAACTTTTTTTATAAATGCTTGATTTTGCTTTGAAAATTAGCTATTTATTGTTGATTAGTAACATTGACAAAAGCCTTAGCGTATGTGCTCAATAAGTCCGGGTAATATCTTTTAAAGCTTAATTTCTTGCGATTGCCATGTTCTATGATTGGTTGTTTGTCTTTTTGGTATTCAAAGCAACTTTGCAATCATCATTTGTCCAAATGTCTCACAACCTTTGTCTATCCCGTGAAGCTCTTTCAATTTTTCGGCTACAAAATTTGGTCCAAGGTTTCTCCAATCTGACCTAATTAAATCTGCAGTAAAATTTTTCTCAGTTTCGTTATAGCGATATAGTCTTATTTTTCGCAGCGTATTTGCTTTTTTCTAAAGCCTACTCAATTATACACAAAAACTGGAACTTTTTATTTTGCTCTACAAGAGGAACTTGTCACTTTGCGCTAACATTGAAAAACAATACAGCTTTACAATAGGCGGTATTTATGCAATAATTTTACCCGTATAATTTATATGCTTACTATAAGTAAAAACACACACATAACTATTGATAGAATGGAAAAAATATGAAAAATACCAAATTTTTAAAATTAGTCTTGCTGAGTATGATTTTTATCAGTCCATTAAATGCATTTGATTTTGGGTTTATAACAAAACTATTTTCAAAAAAGATTGTTAAAAGCGGGAATATTAAAAGTAATGATATTCCAAAAAAAGTAGCCCTTTCTATATCTTCAGGGATTTTGCTTGGATCTGCTGTTCTTTTTGTATATTGGTTTTCGCATAAAGATAAAAACAAGCAAAACTCCAATAGTGGGCAGGATAATAACGATAAAAATCATAATAAAATAAAAAAAGAAGATTGTGATCACAAAGATTCTGTTAAAGCTGAAAACAAAAAGGCCGTTAAAAATAACGAAACTGAGCTTAATTCAAAAGAAAATACTTTGAAAAAAATAACTAACGTAGAACAACAATATTCAATAAAAAAAACTGACAATCATATCGACAACAACCAAGATAATAAAGAAAAAAATAATAGCAACGAAATTAAAAACAATAAAACAAATTTGTCAGTGGAGCCAACAGGAAGTGGTGAAAAACAAAAAACCAAAGAGGAAATAGAAAAAAATGAAGAAAATTTTGTTAAAGCCTGTGAATACAAAGATATAGAAAATATGGTACAATTTTTAGAAGAAATTGATATTGATCGAGCAAAAGAGTTAATAGAAGAAAATAAATTTGAAAAAATTTTTATTTTCACAGATTATTCGTTTTATCAACATGTAACATTAAAGATGATAGAATTAATGGTATCTTTAGATATAAATTTTAATCAAATAGATAGAAATGGAGAAACTATGCTTCATAATTTGGCATATATGAAAGACAGTTTTAATATTGCAAATTTATTATTAAAAAATGGGGCTATAAAATCTGTTGATAAACCTGATAATAATGGATGCACCCCATTTCATATAGTTTGCCGTTATGGAAACTATAAAATATTAGAATTATTTTTGAAATACTGTTCTATTGAATTAATTAATGAACTAATTAATAAGTCAGATTTCGATGGAAGAACTCCTCTTCACCATGCATGCATGGGACGTAATTCTGATATTTTAAATTTATTATTTGAAAATGGGGCTACAAAATCAATTAATGAACCTGATAATAAAAAAAAGACGCCACTTCATATTGCTTGCGAAAATAATGCTTCATCTTCTGCTAAAATATTGCTAGAAAATGGGGCCATAAAATCTATTGACAAACTAACACAAGAAGAAATGAGCCCACTTTTTATTGCTTGTCATATAAAAAATGCAATTCTTGTAAAATTATTACTTGAAAATGGAGCTCGTTCAAAATTTTCTTATGGAGAACAAATTTTTTTAAGAATAATAAAAATAGATCCAGAAATATTACGATATATTACTTTGGCAGCAGATTTAGATGACAGCGAAAACAAGCTTAACTTTGTAAAACAATTAGAAAAAATTACTGAGCATAAGGATTTCCTGTGCAAGAGGCTCTTAACAAAACATGAAATTGTTTATTATAAAGATTAGATTTATAAATAGTAATGCCAATTTATAATAAAAGAAATTTTATTAAGAATCGTTTATTAACAAGCAAACTGGCACAAGATAAACTAAAAAATCTATAAATATTAAAGAATAATAGAGGTTTATCTAGATTCTCAGATTGCAGAATAAGAATAACAGACTAAAAACTAAGTTTTGCTACAAATAAATTTAGAGTTCTTCTGGGCAAGAGCCATAAATTTGTGGATCCTGGTAAATATTTCTAAATTAAACTATAAAAATCGAAAGCCAGTATCTTTTCTCTATCGCCAACAGTGTCTATGCGCTCGAGTATATTTTTAGGATCGCGTAAGTTAGTGTCGCGCAAATTAAATAAATCTTGGTACGTTTTTATATTATAAAAAACGTCGCTTAATACAACTTCGTGAACCCTCCCACAGCCGTGCTCATTTGTTCTAGCTTCTATTATTTTATTATTTTTTATATCAGATACAACTATTATGTGGCCATTATAAATAATTAGGTCGCCGTTTTTAAGATCTTTAAGACTTGCGATTTTTGTTAGGTTATTTCTTGCTGTGAGCGTATTTTTGTAAAAATATGGGATATTGCAAATTTGTGCTGCTCTTGCAACCAAGCCAGAGCAATCTAGTCCGGGGGTTGCAAACTCTCGAGTTGCAAACTCTCTATTTGCAGCTAAATTAAACTCTGGGCGAGTGTAAACTTTAAATTCAGGGTCAAATGCTATCTTATTTTTATTGCACACTTGGGTGTAACTTGAGCCTCCCCAGACGTATGGAATAAATCCATTTTTTATGTTGGCCCAATTTTTTAATATTTCTAAAAATTCTTCTCTTTTTAATTTATTTGCATTTTTACTGGTTAAATTGTTTTTGTTTTTTGAATGATTTGCGCATAGTTCTAATGGGATTTCTGTTTTCTTAAAAGTATATAATTTTGAATTGCCATTTGCAGGATCAAAAATAAAAACTTGTATATATTTTTTTGTTTGTGTTTTTCCGGTTTTTACAAATCTTGTGCCGGCAGAATAGGTTTTATTTGTTACTTTGTCATAAAAAGGTAATTTTAGTGTAACAGTATTTTTGTTTGCTTTTTCTATATTTTTACTAGAATATTTGATTGCTTTTGGAATTAGGTTTTTATCTAGATAGGCTTTTTCAAGATCTTCAAATAATATAAAATTATCTTTTTTTGCCCAATATATAGATTGATTAGTAATTAATTTAGTTTCTGGATTTTGGTTTTGATAAAACGTGTTTAATGTTTTTACTTGTACTTGGTTGTCTTTTTCTGAGATTATTTCTACTATTTCGTTAAAAAGCGCCTGATTTATTCGTTTGCAATTGCTTGTGCCCTTTTTAGATTCTAAAGGCAAAGTTTCGTAGGTTTGATATTTATTATTTTTTTTAATATCGAGATTATTTTTGTCGAGATGGAGCCCATTGAGATGGAGCCTGTTGAAACGGTATCCGTTTAGATAGTCCCCTGTTAGATCTGCAATTGGCACTGAAACAAAAGCTTTTTGGCTATCACATAAACTTTTTTGACAAAATAAAATTGACGACAAAAAAACTAAAAGTATTTTTGCGTACTTCATGGTTCCCCCCCCTATATTTTTATTGTATAAGTTTTGGTTCTAGTTAAGACGCTAGCTTAAGATGCTCACGTTAAAACGCTATTTATAAAAACTAAATATATTAGAACAAAACTTATATAAAAAGGCCCCCTATTGCCTTACATAAATAAATATACTAATTAATAAATTATATTTTCAAGAGATTGTTTAATATTTTCAAAGATTTCTCAAGATTTTTAATACAGTTTTTATTGTAACTATAGGTAAAAAAATATTTCATAATGAAAAATATTGATAACCATTTTTAAAATATTGTATTGTATTAGTAAATAAAAGCATCAAGGAGTTAGTTGTTATTTTAAAGGGGGTTTAAAATGAGAGATTTATTTGAGAATAGTTTTAAGAGTATATGTTTTTTAAGTGTTTTAATATTTTTTAGTTTTACGAGAATTATTAACGCAGATTCTCATAATGGAATGTGTTATGAAAATTTGCCTGAGCAGCAATGGACGTGGAGTTATAAAAAAGTTTTTTCTGATCTTGAATGTGTAAAAAACTCTAAACTTAATCAAGTGATATTTTTTAAAGAAAATGTAAAATTTTTTTCTCAACTTATTTTTTCATGGAATTCTAGTAGGCCTAAAACAGGCTTTTTTTCTTTTTATATAAAGACTAGAAATTCTCGTAATAAAAAATGGAGTGGCTGGCATAAAATGTTTGATTGGGGAAATAATTTTCAAAAATCAAATTTTAGTGCCAACGAAAGTTCACAGTATGCGCATGTTAGATTGGAAGCAGGTCTATCTGATCTTGCAGATGCGTTTAAAGTAATTATAAAATCTTATGGTGGTGCAGATTTGGGTTTAATAAAATCTGTATGCGCATGTACATCTAATTTTAATAAATTTAAATATGAGACTATAAATAAAAAATTGTTAAATCTAAAATCAGTGCATATAAAAAATGTGCCAAAAATATCGCAAAGACTGGTTAATCATTCACAAAGCGCTCGAATATGTTCACCGACATCTTGTAGTATGTTAGCAGGCTTTTTTAATAAATGTCCGGTTAATGAGATAGATTTTGTAAATTCTGTTTTTGATTCTGGTTTGGGAGAATCAGGTTCTTATGGAAATTGGCCATTTAATGTTGCGGAGCTTTATTGTAAGTGTAAAGGTAAATGTTTTTTTTATGTACAGAGAATGAATTCATTTTTAGATTTACATGAAAAACTATTGTCTGGCTGTCCTGTTATTGTAAGTGTTAGAGGTAAGTTAGATGGTGGTCAAAAGGATTATAATAGTGGACATTTAATTGTTGTTGTTGGATGGGATGCTGCCGAGCGAAAAGTTATTTGTCACGATCCAGCTTTTTATACAGATCAATCAACTTTTGTGAAATATAATTTAGAAACATTTTTAAGAGGGTGGGAAGGCTCTAATAGGATAGCATATATTGCAAATTTTAAAAATAAGGGGGTATTATGAAGGTAATAAAAATTATGAATTATCTAGTTTTTATATCTGGTTTCGTATTGTTTAGTTTTTTTGGTTTAAATTCTGCTCAAAAGTTTAATAATATTGTTAATATTTTTCATCATTATGGTAATAATAATTTATCTCATGATAATGAGTTGCATTTAGTTAATAAAGCGCCAGATTATAATTTAGAGCTTGGAAATTTGGTTTTTTATTTTGAAAGTAAGCCTGTTATAAATTTTATTCCTGAACGTGAAAAAAATATTAATATGACTGGGATGGCTAGTAAAATTTTTATTTTTCCATATGCACAGGTAAAAGATGAAAAATTGTTTAAAAAAACCAATATGGAAACTGGTTGTGGGTATAAGTTAAAAATTGAAAGAGTGTCGAGCCCAATTAAAGGAATTAAGGTTACATTTTTTTATGATTTAAATACTGTTGCATTTGATTATAAATTTTTTGATTCTATAGGTAATTACAAGGGCGTAGTATTTAATTTTTATAATAAAAATTTAATAGAAAAGCTAAAAAGTCTTGATGATAAAATTTTAAAGACAGTAGATGGAAAAAAAAAAATTGTTATTGTTGACCTTGGACATGGGGGATCAGACTTTGGAGCAATTTCAAAGTCTGGTTTAAACGAAAAAGACGTGACTTTGTCGATAGGTTATAAAGTTGAAAAAATATTAAAAAAAAAAGGATTTGACGTTTTTTTAACAAGAGACTGTGATAAAACGGTTCTTCTTGATGAAAGAACGTCTTTTGCTAATAATTTTTCTGAAGATAAAATATTATTGTCAATTCATGCAAATAGTTCTTTAAATACTGGTGCAAGCGGTATAGAAACATTTTTTTTGGATAATTCTTTATTTCAGGATAATGATTTTTTTTATGGCGATGCATGTAAAGAGAGTATAAAAATAATAGAGAATCGGCGATCTATTAGAAGTAAAAATAGTTTTTTATTAGCTTCTAATTTACAAGAAAATGTTTATAATTTTATAAAACAGGCTAGCTCTAAATATAAAGACAGAGGAGTTAAAAAATCTGTTTCGCAATTATTATTAGGCTCGCATATGCCGGCAGCATTAATTGAAGTTGGTTTTTTATCTAATGATAAAGATTTAAAATTTTTACAATTATTAGATAATCATGAAATAGTTGCTAGTGGAATATGTAAGGGTATTGTTGAGTATTTTGAGCATAAAATTAAATAAGAAAATAATTGAATATAAGTTATAAAAAGATTTAAGTAAGAAAAATAAAATTTGGCTTCAATAAGATTTTTCTATTTGTTAGATTAAAGTAGAAGTAAAAAATATAAAATATTTAAATTAAAATTTTTACTTTATTTATGGGTATTAAAAATTAATATTTTAGGAATTATATACTGTGACAAGTTGCTTAAAGCATGTATTTTTTTTGTTTTGTTTTTTTACTATAACTAGTTTTTGTAAGACTAATTATAATAAAAATATTTGTGATAAAAAATTGCATGAAGATAAATGGACTTGGGCATATAAAAAAGTTTTTTCAGATTCTGAGTGTTTATATAATAAGAACTTGGATGGGATTTCTTTTTTTAAGGAAGATATAAAAAGGTTTTCTCAGATTATTTTTTCTTGGAATTCTGCTAGGCCAAAAGTTGGTGGATTTTTGTTTCATATAAAAACTAAAAATGCTAAAAGTAAAAAATGGAGCGACTGGCATAAAATGTTTTATTGGGGAAGCGCGTGTCAGAGGTCATATTATGGTTCTAATAGTAGTTCTGATTATATTCATGTTAGATTAGAAACTGGTTTGAATAATTTATCTGAAGCTTTTAAAGTAATTATAGAACCTTGTGGCGGTGCGGATTTGGGGTTGATAAAATCCGTTTGTGCGTGTATATCAGATTTTAATAAATTTAAACCTGATATTATAGATAGTAAATTGCTTAATTTAAAGTCTGTTCATATAAAAGATGTACCAAAAATATCCCAAAGATTATTGGATCATAAAGAAAGTTCAAGAATATGCTCACCTACATCTTGTAGTATGTTATTAGGTTTTTTTAATAAATATTTTACAGATGCTTTATCTTTTACAGATAGTGTTTTTGATCCTGCTTTGGGTAGTGATGGTTCTTATGGAAATTGGTGCTTTAATGTAGCAGAAGTATATTGCAGGAGTGGGGGTAAGGTTTTATGTCATGTTAGCAGAATGAATGGATTTATAGATTTGTATGAAAAATTGTTAGAGGGCTTTCCTGTTATTGTAAGTGTTAGGGGTAAGCTTGAAGGGGGCCAAAAAGAATATAATAGTGGCCACTTGATCGTTGTTGTTGGTTGGGATTTTATTAGCAAGAGCGTTATTTGTCATGATCCGGCGTTTTATACAAATGAGTCTACGTTTGTAAAATATAAGTTAAAAACCTTTTTAGATTGTTGGGGAAATTCTAATAAATTAGCATATGTTGCAAATTTTAATTTATAATGGTGTGATATAATAAATTAGGTGAATTTTTATTGTAATAAAAAATAGTTGAGAATATAAGTGTTAAATAATATTTGGGAAAATTTTTTAAAAATTGTCAAAGAAGAGGCTGGAAGTCGAGTTGTTGATACTTGGTTTAAGGCTGTATTTTTGCATGAATGGGATTCTATTAATAAAATAGTTTATCTTCGTGTCCCAAATACTTTTGTTAGAGATTGGATGTCTAGTAATTATACAGAATTAATTAATTTACATTTGAGCAGATTATTGAATGTAGATCAATTAAAGGTTGTTTTAATTGATGGCGTAAAAAAAGAGAGTTTAATAGAAAAAAAAACAGGATCAGAAGAAGCTACAACATCTTTAGTACCTGCAAAAGTTGATTATTCAAAGACGTCGTTAGAAAAGCATGCAGGTTATAAAAAAAGTTGTCATATAAATTCTAATTTTCACTTTGATAATTTTGTTGTTGGGCCAAATAATTCATTGGCTAAAGCTGCAGCTCAAGCGATAACAGATAAGCCTGGAGTTTTGTATAACCCATTATTTATTTATGGCGATTCAGGGCTTGGTAAAACACATTTATTGCATGCTGTTGGAAATAGTATTAAGAAAAAAAATAAAAATCTATCAATTTTGTATCAAACTGCAGATAGGTTTGTTAATGAATTTATAAATTCTATAAGATTTGATAAAATTGATAAATTTCAGGTGAAATATCAAAATATAGATGTTTTATTAATAGATGATATACAGTTTATTTCCAACAAAGAGCAAACTCAGGAAGCATTTTTTCATATTTTCAATGTTTTATATGATTCGCATAAGCAAATTGTTTTTTCTAGTGATACTTTTCCAAGTAATATAACAGGCTTGGCCGATAGGTTGAAATCAAGATTGGCTTGTGGTTTGGTCACAGATATTCATACGCCGTCTTTGGAGACTAAAGTGGCAATTTTGCAAAAGAAAGCTAAATCTAATAATCAAGATTTATCGGATGAAATTGCGTATTTTATAGCTTCTTGCGTTGATTCTAATATAAGAGAACTCGAAGGTGCTTTGATACGAGTAACAGCTTTTGCTTCGCTAACTAATCAGCCGCTATCTGTAGAATTGGCTAAAAAAGTTTTAAATAGGTCATGTGATGTAAGAAAAAAAGTGATAGATTTGGATGATGTTTCTAAAGCTATTCAAAAATATTATGATTTTTCTCTTTTTGATCTTAAATCTAAAAAACGTATTAAAGATTTGTCTTATGCTAGACAAATGGCAATGTTTTTGATGAAAAAGCATACAAATAGATCTCTGCGTGATATTGGTATGTTTTTTGGTGGGCGAGATCATTCTACGGTATTTCATGCTATTGAAAAAATAGAAGATCAGGTTAACGGTGATCCTGAATTTTTGGATATATTAAGCAGCATAGAAAAAACTATTATAGGCCGATAATATTTCTTGATTATTTATTTTAAACTCTTTTTGATCTAAAAAACATATCATTAATATATTTTTTTGCCATATTTCGATACCATGCAAAGTAATTCTTATATTCATTTTTTCCAGTAAGCCCAACCATTTTTGTAAAATTTTCTGTATCGATAATTGCTATTTTATTCGTGTCTTTTTCTAGTAAAAAATTTTTTGGATTAGGGTCTATCTGTAGGTTTACAAAATTGCATAAACTCATGCATTCACGTTTAGTCTTATTATTGTGTTTCTCTGTCTGCAAGTCATTTAATTTTATTTCATCAGCTATTAAAAAGTATGTGCCAGGTATTATTATATCAATACAGTGGACACATTTTAAATCCTTGAGGAATAAATTGTGCCGTAATCTAAAATCTCCCGATAAACAGGAGATAATTTTTCCGAACTTAGGTC